>JANOEF010000495.1:0-1731 GCA_031413075.1 Acidobacteriota bacterium
CGCCAGTGCGATCGGCGCGTCGGCGGTTGTCACGGATCTCCTCGAATCTTCGGTCATGCACGGCTTTTTTCCGGACCTTTATAAACACTTAAAACTTGTTTCGTCAACGCCGATCCGCAATATGGCGACAATTGCCGGAAACTTTGTCAACGCTTCGCCGATCGGCGATATGACAGCCTGGTTTCTTGCTCTCGACGCAGAAATTTTTGTCCGAACCGCGGGCGGAAGCGACCGGGTAATTCCCTTGCGTGATTTCTATCTCGGCTACAAAAAATTAGCCAAAAGAGACGACGAATTCATCACCAAGATCCGCTTCCGCAAAGATTTCACGCATTTCAATTTTGAAAAGGTTTGCAAACGCACCTATCTCGACATCGCCTCGGTCAACACCGCTATTGCGCTCAACTCAGAACCGCCTGCGGTCGCGGGTGGGTTTAACGTCATTCGAGAAGTTCACGTTTCCGCCGGCGGAGTCGCACCTATTCCGCTTTACTTGCGACAGACCTCGGAATTCCTGCGCGGCCAGGAAATCAACGAAACAACGATTTCGGAAGCAAACGAAATCCTGCAAACCGAGATCAGCCCGATTTCCGACGTTCGCGGTTCGGCCGAGTATAAGAAATTGCTCGCGCGGCAACTTTTTACGGCGCATTTTTCCGAGTTGTTTGGATTAGATATTTAGCGATTTCTCGTGCCGCCCTGCCTTTTGCTGAAATCTACTTTATAAAAAATGTCGATTCGAAATCGCGGTTTCGTCCCAATTCGGCTTAACTCGCTGAAGTGCTCGACAGGTTCATTCAAGTTTCAACTACAGCTTCAGTTTGTTGATCAACCTTATCATCAGGGTTTGTCGTTGCTTGAATTCATCATCGGTATCTTCTTTTCCCTGTGCTTCGATGTTGACGTAATCAAAAACCTGTTTGGTTTTTCCCCAGGATTTCGTGCCAAAGTAGATCGACATCGAACCGTCGTCGGTGGATGCTTTGTTTTTGTCGAGATATTTTTTGTCTTCCTGAAGCACCAGGTTATACGGCTCGCCAAGGCCCAGAATCTTGGTGAATAAATTATTGTTCGAAACCAAAACAAAATCGTCTTTGTCGATAACCGCATCGTGAACCCCGTTGTTCGCGAGAAAGATTCCGACCGCTGTTTTTGCTTCACCGCCGGGCGTGTTCCAGGTGGTCACATCTAACTTTAGGTCGACGTTATTATGAACGCCGATGATGAATTTATGCCGACCGTTGTTCGTCACAATTTTTATTAATTCAACACCGAAGCGAGATATTTCCTTAACTAATTCATCATCATCGTCATCGAACATATCCGGCGGGACGGGCGAACAAACGTCTTCCGCATTGTCTTCGGATCTCGGATAGCCGGCGAAAAACTTTCTGATCCCGCGAGTGCTGTAAATCCGGTTCGGATCAACACAGACGTTTTTTGTGTCGCCGAAAACAATATGTAAATATCTTCGCGGCTTGCCGTCATTGTCTTTTGAAACGACCTCGACAAGTCGGCCGCCGTCTTCTGAAATAACTTTTTTTGCCGCTTCCAAACCTTTTTGCTCGTTGTGATGAACGACAACGAGACTGCGGTCGAGCACGCGATTTTTATACGGTTTAAGATAGACTTTGACTTCAAACACGGATTTTCCGAGCTTCAGCGCTTTTGCTGTTTGCGAATAGCAGGTTGAAATTGCTAACAGAAAAATGATAAACAAGGACAATGAAT
>JANOEF010000496.1:0-1549 GCA_031413075.1 Acidobacteriota bacterium
CTCCGGTCGTTCCGGTCGTATTTCCGGCGGCATAACTATAAGCTGTCCGGGTCGTCGCTGAAGTGATAGTGTAAGCTGAGCCGGTTAACAACTCGCCCAAATCACCGGTTCTCATCCGTGTTGTCGGCAAAGTGATTTCGCGCGAAAACGGATTTTTTTCGCGGCGGCCTTCGTAATTAAAGAAGAAAAATGTTTTTTCAAATTTCTTGAACATTTCACCGGCCGGACCTTCGCCGAAATTAAAGAATTTGACCGGACCGCTGAAAGTTCCGCCGTATTGATGACGCGAAATATCAAGCCGCGGCAAGACCGGATTTCCATTGGCGAGCACCCCCCGGCGGTTTCGTTGCCAACCGTTGGCGTTCAGATCGCCGTCCTGAAAATATTCATAGAGGGCTCCGTTATAACGCTTTCCGCCGGATTTGGTCGCAATCGAAACAATCCCGCCGCCGCTCCGTCCATATTCGGCTGAATAGGCCCCGGCCACGACTTTAAATTCGCGAACCGAATCTTGCGGAGGCGAAACGGCGATCCCGTTAAAATCTCCGATGGTATTAGAAACGCCGTCCAATAAAACGTCATTAGTGGCTGCCCGTCCGCCGTTGACCGAAAAGTTCGAATCAAAAAAATTACGGTTGCCGGGTGAACCGATCGGCCCCTGAGCATTGCCATTTTCGTTCAAGTTTTCGCCCCGTCCCTGGGCAAAACCGCCGTCAATTGCACCCGGAACCAGATTTATAAAGGCCAGAACGCTCCGTTCGCCCGAGGGCAGGTCTTCGACCAGTTTGCTTTCGATGGTGGTGTCGAGGGCCGAGCTTTCGGTTTGCAACAGTGCGACCGTATCGCCTTCCACCGTCACTTCAGCCGCCGCTCCGGAAATCCTCATCGCAATATTTAATGAGGCGCTTTGACCAATTTCGAGTTTGACATTGGAAAAGGATTCATTGGCAAATCCTTGCTTTTCAACCTTGATGGAATAGGCGCCGGGTTGCAAAAATGTGATCACATAGCGCCCCTCATCATTAGTCGTGACGGTTTTCGCAAGACCCGTTTCATTTGAGGTCACCGTTACGGTAGCCCCCTGAACTATGGCACTATTAGGATCTGTGACCAGTCCCGAAAGAGTTGCCGTCACCGTTTGGGCATATAAATTGCCACTTATACTAACAACCACCAAGAAAACTAACGATACAAAGATTTTTTGACGTTTCATATTATTCTGACCTCGCAGTTATTCGTCGAACCTGCCTCATTAAGCTGAATTTTATTTCTTTGATTAAAAGATGATTTCGAAGTGGACTAGACCACCTCAACCAAGATTTAACTGCATAAAAGGCAAATTGTCAAATTGGCTGCTTAATATCGAGAAACTTTTTTTGAGATGAGATGGAGGCAGGTTAGATAAAACAAAATTTGAGTGCTTCTTAACTATAAGAAGCACTTGTTTGAAAAGTCCTATTTGTAGATTTACACGCGGTTCGAGTGGGGTTCGAGTTTGTTTCGAGTGGCGGCTTCAGCCGCTTCCTGTCCGGTTTTAATGCGGCTGAAG
>JANOEF010000497.1:0-16503 GCA_031413075.1 Acidobacteriota bacterium
GGCTGGAATCGCTGACTCAGGTTGCGATCTGGGTCGTTTCGGCCGGAAATATCGGCGTGTAAATTATGAAGATGATGACCAAGAGCGGTTCGCCAGTACCGATTCCAAATCTGTCGACAAGGTTTATCATTCTTTTTCTTCTCTTTTTCTTTCTCGGATTCTTTTGTTACGCGACAATTTACGCCATCATCGGGGCTATGGTGACCACTGCTCAAGAAGGTCAGCAATTCGTTTTTCCACCGATTCTGATTTCACTGGTCGGACTTTATTCGGTCTTTCCGGTTATTCGTGATCCCAATTCAACTTATTCTTTTTGGGCATCCATCATGCCTTTCATTTCGCCGATTGTGATGCCTGCCCGGATTTGGATTGATATGCCTCAGATCTGGGAAATATTATTGGCTATCCTGTTGAATGTCGGAATGATTTTTGTCACGACCTGGATCGCCGCCAAAGTTTATCGCGTCGGGATGCTGATGTATGGTAAACGGGCAACCATTCCCGAAGTTTGGCGCTGGATTCGGGAACATTAATTAAAAATGGCTATTGAAACTGAAAAAAAATTCCGCCTTACCAAAGCACAGTTTGACGAAGTAATTGAATCGCTCAAAGATCTCGGCGGCGAGTTTGTCCGGCTTGATTTTGAAGTCAACCAAATTTATGGCGGCGGGATTCTTGAACGGGAAAAAGCTTTTTTGCGGGTCAGAAAAATCAATCAGAAAACAATCCTGACCTATAAAAAGCACATTAAGAACGAACTGGGAGTCAAACAGCACACTGAATTTGAGACCGAAGTCGCTGAGAGTGAAGCCCTCGAAAATATTATCGGCGCCCTGGGCTTTCAGATGGGGTTGGTCTATGAAAAACGCCGTCAAACCTGGCACCTCCAAAATGTCGAAATCTGTTTGGACGAACTTCCATTCGGATTATTTATGGAAATCGAAGGCAAACTGAGCGAAATCGGCTTGATCGAAATGATGCTCGAACTCGAAAATTTTGAGGTTGAATATAATACTTATCCGAAATTGACTTTTTTACTCGGAATCGAAAAAGATAATGTCATCGAAGCCAGATTTACGGAAAAATCTTGATTCTTTGCAAGCAGATGTTTTACTATCGTTCTAGTTTTTGGAAAAAGGAGTTTGGTAAAATGAATCAAAATGTTTTCGGAGTGATACTTTTTAGTTTTATTGTCGGCCTGTCAGTTTTGGTGAGTGCGTATTTGGTACCGCTTCCCACGCCGCCGCCGGTTTATGAAAGACCCGTCACGGTAAAAAATACACATTCTTGCGCAAGTCAGAGTCGAACGGTCATCAATCAAACGACGCCCGCCGGATTGGCCACGGTCAAAATAACGCAGGCCGTTTTGAACCAACGAACCAATCAATTAAACACCGAATTTTCAGTTAAACGCGAAAATCAACCAACCAAAGAGGTTGGCGTTGCTCTGCATTTCTTTGTCAAAAATGGTCGGACAACTCAATATCTGGCGACCGAAACCATCATCGTCAGACCTGATTTTGAAGCCGATGACGCAGCCAATCACGATATTTTATCTTCTTTTCAATGGCTTGATGATTTGAATCGGCGGGATAATCTGTATGTGATGCCGGAATTAAGCCAAAACTTCCGCTTGAACAAGAGCCTTGAGCCGAAGTTTGAGAGCGCACATGCGACCCCCGTTTTGTTAATGAAAGGAAATTAACTGCGAGAGTTTTCTCCAAAAAAAATGCAAGTTTGAGCAGTCACCTCGTTCTACGGTCTGACAAGTCCCAAACTTGCATTTTACTTTCCGGAGGAAACTATGAAACAGACCAGAGTTATCAGTTTTTCAGGATCAGCCTTGCTGATTTTCAGTTTATTATTTTCGGCTTGCGGCGGAGCCAGCGAAGTTGCCAAACAGCCCGCCAATAGTTCTAAGCCATCGGAGTCTTTACCCTATACGCCTACCGCTTCAGATTCAAAAGCCGCTTCAAATGTCAGCATGAAATCAAAAGAAATGGCTGACGAAGAGGGATCAAGAAAAGGGGAACGCTATGCCGAGATTGACGAAAATCCATTTTTAGAAACTCGAAACGCGCCGCTTTCGACTTTTTCGATTGATGTTGACACGGCTTCTTACAGCAATGTTCGACGCTTTATTAATGATGGGATAAAACCGCCGAAAGATGCCGTCCGCATCGAAGAATTAATCAATTATTTTGAATATAATTACCCGCAACCCGTCGGAAATGTTCCGTTTTCGGTGACTAATGAGATCGCTGCTTGTCCCTGGAACACCAAACATAAAATCGTTTCCATCGGGTTGCAAGGCAAAAAAGTTGCGCTCGACAATACCCCGCCGTCAAATTTAGTTTTTCTGCTGGACGTGTCGGGCTCGATGAATGCACCCGATAAACTACCGCTTTTGAAACAGGGTTTACGCGTATTGACCAATCAATTAAAGCCTCAGGATCGCGTCGCCATAGTTGTTTATGCGGGTTCTACCGGATTAGTGCTGCCTTCGACTAACGACAAAAATAAAATTTTGGAATCGCTTAATTCATTAGAAGCCGGTGGTTCGACCAATGGTGGTCAAGGCATCAAATTAGCTTATAAAGTCGCGGAAGAAAATTTTATAGCCAGCGGTAATAATCGGGTTATTCTGGCTACCGATGGTGATTTTAATGTTGGGCTGACCGGAGATGATGAACTGGTTAAGCTCGTTGAACAAAAACGAAACAGCAATATTTTCCTCTCGGTTTTAGGCTTTGGCACGGGAAATCTAAATGATTCAATGATGGAAAAACTTTCAAATAAAGGCAATGGTAATTATGCCTACATTGATTCATCGGAAGAGGCCCGCAAAGCACTCGGGACTCAGGTCGCAGGAACGCTTTACACCATTGCCAAAGATGTCAAAATTCAGGTTGAATTCAACCCGGCGAAAGTTGCCGGTTACCGTTTAATTGGTTATGAAAATCGTCTTTTGGCGGCCCGTGATTTTAATGATGACAAAAAAGATGCGGGAGAAATCGGTGCCGGACATGCTGTGACAGCGCTTTACGAGATTGTTCCCGCCGGACAAAAAGTTGAAAATGACGGAATCGAATTGAAATATTCAAAGGTCCAACCTTCGGAAACCAGTTTCGATAACGAACTTTTGACCGTTAAACTTCGCTACAAAGAGCCGAAAGAAGATACTTCAAAATTGCTGACAATTGGATTGATTGACCAAAACAGATCAATCGAATCGGCTTCTGAAAATCTGAAATTTGCCTCTGCCGTGGCTCAATTCGGACTCTTGATGCGAGATTCGCGGTTCAAAGGCGCATCCAGTTTTCAAAACGTCCTGACTCTCGCAAACTCCGCCAAGGGCAGCGATTTGAAAAATTATCGGAGTGAGTTTGTAGAACTGGTTAGTAAAGCCGGACGATTAAAAGGTTAATTAAATAAATTATTAAAACTTAAGCGGATAGAGAATTTTCTTGATCCGCTTTTTGTCTGGAAAAAACTTTTGAAAACTTCAGAAAATCTGATAGACTGTCAGCACATTAAATTTACCTTTTCTTTTGGCTCTTCCCCGAGTGGGATTTTCGGCGACGATTATTAGTTAGTCTCCCTAAAATTTTATGAAACTTGGACAGAGAGCGTCGGAAGGGATGAAATTGGGGGTTTATCTCTTCCTTTTTAAGAACGGGCTTCGCTCTTTTTATGAGAACGAAGCCCATTTTTTTGAATAAATTAGAGTTCTCTTAATTTGGCAACTTTGGCATCTCTTCTTTTTTATAGCGTGGCAAAAGCTCATCCCGCATCGCCAATTGATAAACGGCGGCGGCCACGATTACCGCAGATTTTTTAACATCGTCCTCAATAATTCTTTCATATGTATCAAGGTTAGTGTGCCAGGTATGTGTGCCGTATTCAATCGGATCCTGAAAAACACCGATGCCCGGCAGTCCGGCCTGGTTAAACGAGGTGTGGTCTGAACCTCCCAAACCCCGACTGCGAGAATTTATCGAACCCAAAATGCCGTATTCTTCAAACGGTTTAACCGCATTCCGCAAAACTTCGGCTGTTTCAGGCGTGCCGAATACTCCCATCCCGCGAGCCTTGCCCGTTCCCGAATCAATGTTGAAATAACCGCCGAATTTTTCGTAGTTTTCGGTCGGATTTTCAAATGAGCCGAAATGCTTTTTAACATAGGCTTGGGAACCGAGCAACCCTTGTTCTTCACCCGACCAGAGCGCTACTCTGATCGTTCGGCGCGGTTTAACCCCTAATTTCTTTAAGATTCTGGCGGCTTCCATCATAACTGCGCAACCGATTGCATTGTCGGTCGCACCGGTCGCGGCGTGCCAGGAATCGAGGTGCCCGCCAAGCATGATGACCTCGTCTTTTTTATCACTCCCCCAAATTTCGCCAATCGTGTTATACGAAGTTTTACCCTCTGGAAATGACCGGTTTTTGATATTAAACTCTAACGAAACAGCCGTTCCTGACCCTAAGATCCGGGTGATGCGGCCAAAATCTTCGTTTCGCATGACCACCGTCGGAACGGATTTGGTGACATCAAAGGTTCGATTATTAAAAGCCCGGATTTGTCCGTGTTCACGTCCGGCATCATTAATCCGGACTAAGACGCCACTCGTCAATAAAAATTTGTCCAATTGCTCGGCGATTTGCGCTCCGTTCAATTGCCCCGGTTTAGGAGTCGGTGGGGTTCCCGGAATGAATGGTGCCTGCGGAGTAGCGTTTGGTGTCACCTGTCGTCTGATATCTTCATCAGTTCGCCGTTTAGCCGGTGGATTGATATTGACCGGAATGACAGCGGGTTTACCCATCAACACTATTTTGCCCCGGACTTTTGTTTTGAGACCGGCCAAATATGTGTCCAATTCAGTTTGGGTCGGGCGATCCGGCAGAATCAAATTAAAGGCTCGTCCGATGGCAATACCTTTGGTCGAAGGTGTCCAGGCCAAAACTTCAAAGGTTAAATTATCTTTGACCGGCGCGGTGATAAAGCCTGAAGCCCGATCATTGACCCAACCCGGATGTCCAAAATCCCAGGGTTCGAGTTTAGCATCATCAAATCCCCAATCTTTCATTTGTTTAGTCGCCCAATTGGCGGCCGCGACGTGATTGGGTGAACCTGTTAAGCGTGGTCCGGAAACGTCTGTCAAAAAATGAAGCGTTTTCATGATTTGAGAGTTTTTCATTCCTTCTTCACGGATTTTGTCATTGATATCGGGAACCTGAGCCATTGAAACAGGCGTGGCTTGTAGTAAAACACTCAACAAAATGGTGAGTGCATATAGACTGATAATTTTAGAATTTTTCATAGTTTCTCTGGTTATAGTTTAGTTTGTTTTGGAAAGCAATGGTTGGGTAAGTATAAATTGAAGTCGTTTTTTCGGCAAGAAGCTAAATAAAGAAAAGGCTTTGCTCAATTTGAACAAAGCCTTTTTCGATTTTGGATTGGTGATTTCAGATTTTGGATTTATGAAAGAGCCTTTAGAAACAGACCAATCGAAAATCGCAAATCTAAAATCGAAAATGAGACTACATACCCATTCCCATACCGCCCATACCGCCCATGCCGCCGCCCATATCGCCGCCCTTTTCATCAGGAACATCAGCGATCATAGCCTCGGTAGTGAGCATCAATCCGGCAATCGAAGCCGCATTTTGAAGCGCATAACGGGTAACTTTCGCCGGATCAATAACTCCGGCCGCGATCAAATCTTCAAAGACTTCAGTGGCGGCGTTGAAACCAAACGAAGCTTCTTTCGATTCGCGGATTCTTTCAACGATCACTGCCCCTTCTTTTCCGGCGTTAGCCGCAATTTGACGAAGTGGCTCTTCAACCGCACGTTTGATGATATTGACACCGATTTGTTCGTCAGAATCGCCTTCAGCTTTGAAATTATCGAGAACTTTTGCAGCTTTGACGAGGGTCACGCCGCCACCGGCGACGATTCCTTCTTCGACTGCGGCGCGAGTGGCGTGCATGGCATCTTCGACCCGTGCTTTCTTTTCTTTCATTTCGGTTTCGGTTGCCGCGCCAACTTTGATGATCGCGACCCCGCCAACCAATTTAGCCAGACGTTCCTGCAATTTTTCACGGTCATAGTCCGAAGAAGTTTCTTCGACCTGATTGCGGATCAATTTAACGCGTCCTTCGATCGCTTCACCGCTGCCGCCACCTTCAACGATGGTCGTGTTGTCCTTGTCAATCGTGATTTTCTTGGCTTTGCCGAGATCATCAATGGTGATTCCTTCGAGTTTGATGCCCAAATCTTCACTAATAACTTTTCCGCCCGTCAAAATCGCGATATCTTCGAGCATTGCTTTGCGACGATCACCGAATCCCGGTGCTTTAACGGCCGCAACATTTAATGTGCCGCGTAATTTATTGACCACCAAAGTTGCCAGTGCTTCGCCTTCGACATCTTCGGCAATGATCAAAAGTTGTTTTCCGGTCTTGGCCACCTGTTCCAAAATCGGTAAAAGATCTTTCATCGAAGAAATTTTCTTTTCGTTGATGAGAATTAAAGCGTTTTCTAAAACAGCTTCCATTCTTTCAGCATCGGTCACGAAATACGGTGATAAATAACCGCGGTCAAACTGCATCCCTTCGACCACTTCGAGCGAAGTGTCCATGGTCTTTGATTCTTCAACCGTGATGACACCGTCTTTACCAACTTTTTCCATTGCCTGAGCAATAATTGTTCCGATAGTTTTATCGCCGTTGGCTGATACTGTTCCGACCTGTGCGATCATATCGCCAGAAACCGGTTTTGAAAGATTATGAACTTCGGTCACAATAGCTGCCACAGCTTGCTCAATTCCACGTTTGAGAGCCATCGGATTGGCTCCGGCAGCCACGGTGCGAACACCTTCTTTGAAAATTGCCTGTGCCAAAACAGTGGCGGTGGTTGTTCCGTCTCCGGCGACATCACTGGTTTTTGAAGCAACTTCGCGAACCATTTGGGCACCCATATTTTCGAGTGGATCTTTTAATTCAATTTCTTTTGCCACCGTCACACCATCTTTGGTGATGGTCGGCGAACCGAATTTTTTATCAATAACTACGTTTCGTCCTTTTGGACCCAATGTAACTTTTACCGCGTCAGCCAATTGATTTACGCCGCGCAAAATCGCCGAACGCGACTCTTCACCATGAATAACTTGTTTAGCCATAATAACTCCTTTAAAATTGTTAATTGTTAGTTGTTAATTGTTAATGTTTTTTTACTCAGGTTTGGTTTTTTAATTAACCATTTATCATTAACAATTAACAAGTAGTTAAGCTGCCGCTCCGGCGCGTTCGATAATTCCGAGAATTTCATCTTCACGCATAATTAAAAATTCGTCGCCATCGAGTTTGATTTCGGAACCGCTGTATTTTCCAAATAAAACGCGATCGCCGGTTTGAACGTCCAAAGGTTGACGAGTTCCGTCTTCTTTGTATTTACCGGCACCGGCTGCGATAACCTCACCTTCTTGCGGTTTTTCTTTTGCCGAATCAGGAATGAAAAGACCACCTGCGGTTTTTTCACTGCTTTCGTCAAGTCGTTTGATAATTACTCTGTCGTGTAATGGTTTAATTGTTGTTGCCATCTTAATTTTACTCCTTAAAATTGTTAAGCTTTGAGAGTCTTAGCACTCTCTGTGTATGAGTGCTAGTTTATTAAATAGAGTAAACCTCTGTCAAGTAGGTTCTTAAGATTAAATTGAAGAAAACCTGACAATGACATTATCAAGTTACGGAGGTGAAATCTATTTGGCTCGCCGTGAAAGAAGACGTTTTGGAGTTTTAGGCGGTGTTTGATAGGTTGATACTCGTTTTGAAAGTGTATTACGATGAATCCCGAGGGCTCCCGCAGTTTTGGAAAGATGTTCATTATAACGGCATAAAGCCTTTTGAATGTATAATTTTTCAAATTCCGACAAAGCCTCGTTGAGCATAATTTGCCCATCAAGCATTTCTTCGATCAACACTTCCATCCGCGTGCGTATTTGCATATTTTTAGTTAGCGAATTATTCAAACCACCAATCGCCAGTTTTTCCCAAAAATTATTCTAAATTGTTTCCGGTCAAAAGTTTATAGGCTTCCAAATAGCGTTTAGTAGTGGCCTCAATAATTTCAATCGGTAATGGCGGGGCAGGGGGTTGTTTATTCCAATCGAGTGTTTCCAGATAATCCCGGACAAATTGTTTGTCAAACGAGGAAGGGGACTGACCTGTTTGATATTTTTCAAGCTCCCAAAATCTGGATGAGTCTGGGGTCAATACTTCGTCAATTAATAAAATATTGCCGTTTTCATCCAGCCCGAATTCAAATTTAGTATCCGCAATAATGATTCCCCGCGTTAAAGCATAAAGGGAAGCTGTCTGATACAGTTTGAGCGAGAGCGAACTCAGCCGGTCCGCTGTTTTCGCGCCGACAATTTTGACAAATTCTGACTCGGTAATATTTTCATCGTGCCCCTCAGCTGCTTTGGTGGCAGGGGTAAAAATGGGTTGGGGCAATTTATCAGCTTCAATTAGACCGCTTGGTAGTTCGTGTCCGCAGACTTGACCTGATGCTTGGTAATCCTTCCAGCCGGAACCCGCCAAATATCCGCGCACCACGCATTCGACCGGGAAAACCGTTGTCTTTTTAACTAGCATCGAGCGCCCGCGAAGTTCTTCGGATTCACGAATTAAAGTGGGCATTTGATCAAAATCCGCGGTCATCAAATGATGCCGGGTTAAATGCTCGAGTTGCTCAAACCAAAATTTTGAAATTTGAGTTAAAACCTTGCCTTTGTTTGGGATAGGGGTTGGCATTACACAATCAAATGCCGAAATTCTATCAGTTGCAACTAATAAATACTGCTTTTCATTGACCTCATAAACGTCTCTCACTTTGCCCCGATGAACAAGCGAAAGACCCGAAAGATTAGTTTCAGAAACAGTTTTTGCTGACATCATATTTGAACTTGCCGGATGATAAAAAATAACTCTAACTTTATTACGAAATATAAAATTGGTAAAGGTAAAACGAAAATTATTGTTAAACCCAACTGAAACAATAAACAGTTTTAACATTTATTAAAAATGATAAAATTTATAGTGACAAACCTCAAAGAAAATTGCATAATAATAAATTGAGTCCGGACTCTCAAAAAGTTTGAACCGAATCACCGCCTCAGCTCAAGACTAATTTCAATGTTTTGAACATTTACGCTATTCCATTAAGTAAAAAGATCAAAAAAATGAAGAATAAATTTCGATATATTTTTAGCAGCCTTTGGTTGCTCGTCTTGGTAAGTAAGGTTGTTTTTTCTCAACCACCACCGTCGCTCCCTCCGATTGCCGAAGATAATACCTGGTGGTATGTGGCGTTGTTGGTTTTGGTCAGTGGCTTAGTGGTGGCAATTGTTTGGAAGTTTAAAAAACAACATCCTACTGAAACGAATCAAAAAGACGGTCGAGGCAGAAGAAACGAGGCAAATCACGACGGGATGTCGTTCGATGCGGATGAAGAAATGGAATGGCTCAGAAAAAATCAAAATATTGTGGACCGCAAGCGAAAGAAAAAGCCAACCCTTAACCTTCCGAAAACAAATCAGGTCTTAAACCAAGCCCACCATGAAAACAGAAGCGGTAGTTATACTTTTGATGATCTCGAAACAGTTCCAATCCCGGTTTTTAGTTTCCAATCGATAGAATCGCCTAAACCCTTTAATTCTTTACCAATTTCCAATGATGATGCCCTCATGAGCGCGATTGAACAAACTCACGATGAATATGAGGAAGACGAAGAAGTGAGAGACTTGGCCGTCAGAATTTTAGCGGCCTTCAAAACCAGAAATTCGGTTGAGTCACTTTCACAGGTGGCAATTTACGATCTTTCTTCGACTTTACGCTCCAAGGCGGTTTCGATTTTAACCGAGTTTGATCACGAAAGTGTTTTTGAAACCATCCTTTTGGCCTGCGCCGATCCAACTCGTGAAGTCCGGGCAGCGGCGGCTCGCGGGCTCACTCGTTTAAGTTTTGACCGGGCGGATGCCTGGGCCAGAGTGATGGATATAAAACAAGAAGAAGGCCGGATGAGGCATGCCGCCCGGGCTGCCATTGAAGGCGGGTTTGTCGAACGCTCTTACGACAGATTGATCCACCGTGACCCAAAACACGCTTACGAAGCCTTTGTTTTATTATCAATGATTGTCAAATCGGGCGAAACAGAGCAGCTTTTTGAGGCCTTAAGAAAACACCGGGATAAAAAAGTTCGTTCGGCTCTCATTCACGTTCTCAAAGTTTCAAGGGATCAAAACGCGCTCTCATATCTTTACAATCTGTTGGAAGATAAAAAAGTGCCGGCAGATTTGAAAGAAGAAGTTGATAGAGCTATCGCCGAAATGGGCTTAGTGACGGTCTAAAAACTTTTCAAATTAAGCAGAGTTACCAGAGATTTCTAAAAATTAGTGAACTGTTAATACCGCTTTTGGTGTTACTGATGTCGCTTTTGGTAGATAAAGAGCGAGAATATACAAATAAAAGTAAAAACGGGTTGCGACCAGATTCGCGACCCGTTTTTACTTTTGGAGTGTCTTTCTTTTCAGGTTCGATGTTATTTTACTTATTTTCTATCCTCATTATTTTAATAATTTGTATCCCTCCGCGCTTTTTCCCCTGAAACAAATATTTTTGAAATTTTTAATAGGTTTGCCTCAATTTGATGGAAAGTAATGGCGAAAAAAATTGCGGAACAGTAATTGCAATGATTGCAGAAATTAGGACAACTGTTATCTACCAAAACTGATTTTCGATTGTCCCGTCAAAAACAAAAAATAACATAAGAAACGCCCCAAAACACTCCCCTGGTCGGCATTTCGATGGACATCCAAACTATCGAACCAAAAGATGAGGAGGAAAAATAGTGAAAAAACACAAGTTTAAACTGGCACTAGGATTATTAGTGGTGGCTTTGATTTTCGTAGGTAGATTTTCGACGGCCTATCCTCGAAATCACGAGGTGGAGTCATTTATCACGTATTTTGATAATTTAACTGATGATCTCATTCAGGCAATGGAAGCCGGAACTCTCGACAAAACGCAGGCCGTCCGACAAATGTTAGCTCTCGAAAAAGCTAATTTTAAAGAAAAACTCAATAGCTTAGGCGCGATTAAACCTCATCAAGTTAGTCGTGAAATGATCGGAAAATTACAAGAATGTATTCGAAAAAACGGAATCAAGATGGATGAAATCTTCGCCAAAAAGCGAGAAATTATCTTAGCCGACCCACACTACTGGGAAGAAATAAAAACTCTCAGAAATGAATATCGAGCGCTTTTAAATTGAGCGGCTTGGCGAGGATTAAGTCGAGGTTTTAAGAAATTCGGCTTTGCCAAAACCGGTTTCGTAAAGGATGTTTCTTAAAAAAAATAAAATGGAGGTAAAAAATGTTAGGTAAAAAATATTCGGCGGCAGTGTCGGTTTTATTGATATTGACGTTTGCCATATCGAATCCGATTTTCGCCCAGACGCTGGGTGATGAGATTAAGGACGACTTAAATGATGTTTCAAGTGAAATGCAGTTTTCTGAATCAGCCATGGAAGTTTATGTTGAATCATATAAAACGGCAAAAAAAGAATTTGATGAAGAGCGAAGAATAGCAGAAAAGCGGGTGGAAGCGGAAGAGCGGAAAAAAAATGAAGCACTAGCCGAGGCCAAACGCAAACTTGCAAAAGAAAAAGAAAATCGGAAAAACAAAAGAGAAGAGAAAAAAAACAGTAAAGACAGCGAACTGTTAGTTTCGACTCTCCCGAAAAATAGAGCCAAAGAAGAAGCTCAAAAGTTAGAGAAGAATGGTCGGACAAAATCTGCTAATTTTCCACAGCCCGGACAACTTGCCAAAGGAAAATTGACAATTACCCAAATTAGAAAAATTTTCCATCCAGGAGTTCCGGCCAACCAACTTAACGCCCAACAAAGAAAAGAATTATTGAAAAATTATTCATGGCTGTTGAAAAACAAAGTGACAATCGCCACCTTAATTGCCATTATCAGAGCCGAAGGAAGCTTAAAGGAGGGAACTCAGCAGACCAAAAAGAAAAAATATTTAAACAAAACCCAAGCATGTCAACAGCTCATCAAACCCCTTAATTTGAACAACCATTCAGTCCCACAGAAACTTCCCCAAGGATGTTTAGTTAAAACTCCGGCCGGGGCTTCGAGTGCCTTTGGTTATTTTCAATTTGTTTATTTTCGAACCTTCCAGGAACTGAAAAATCAATTTGGTTTTAAGCATTTGTCTCGACAAACACAAGCTCTGGCGGCTCTTGAATTGATTCGTCGAAGTCATAGCGGAGCTTTTATCGCCTTAGTCAAAAATAATCCCAAACATTTAGATCTGGTGATGGAAGGAACCAAGGATTGGGGCGGTTCAGATCGGTCTAAATTACCCGGAACAAAGCGGCCAATTCTAAAATACGCAAAAGAAGAGATGCAAAAACTGAAGGATCAAAACTATTATCAAGGCTGGCTCGATGAATTTGTTAATGACAGAAATTCATAGGCTCCACCCTGTTTTTTGTCAGCTTAAGGGAATTGCCAAACCCGCCTTTGGCAATTCGACCAAATAACCCCGGAGGTTTTCTATGCAAAAGGAAAATATTACCCAAAAATTACACCAGGTCATTCGAAAATGGCAGGCCTGGGCTGATGAGATTCCTTCGCCTTTTGGGCAAATGAGTTGGTCTGATGCGTTTTATCAGAAAATTACAAAGCAGTTAAGGGATGAAATTGAAGTGCAGCATTGTTGTTTCGGCACCGAATCGGTTCATCTTCCGTCTCGTTACATTGTAGAAATTAGCGAGGATGACGGCTTACACTTTCAGGGCGAAAAATTTGAACTGTTTCTTTCTGCTTTGAATAGATTTTTAGCCGGAGAGTTTCGCCGGCTCGGGGTTGATCCGCTCGAAACCGAAGTTCAGATTGTCGCTGCTCCGACGCTCAAAACGGGCGAGATCAAAATTCAATCCTTCTGGCGGGAATGCTACTCTCCTCCGGTCATTCATTTTAATGACCGAAGTTCTGAACATTACGAAATTGAAGATTCTGAGACCATTATTGCCCCGTCATTTTGGAAAGAGGAGGCGGAAACTCCAACTGTCGTCCGAAAAAAAATATTTTCGTTGGACATTTGGCGCGAAGGCGATTATCAGAGCAAAATCCCGATTTTTCAGCCGAAACTTAAAATCGGGAGAAGTGTCCAGGAAGATCTGGCACTTTTGGATGATGAAACCATCAGCCGACACCATTTGGAGCTGATCTATCAAGGAGACGACAGTTTCAAAATTGTGATGCAGGGGCAAAACCCGATTTTTGTGGGCGAAATCCCTTTATTTACCGGACAAACTGAAGTTTGCAAATTCGGAGATGTCTTCGAAATTGGTCGTTATTCAATCAAAATCCAAAATTAAAGCCGACTTGTTGAATCGCAAAAAAAAAATCTTAAAACCCAGCTGCGCGCAGATTTTAAATGATGAAAATAGCTGATTTGTCTGTTCTTATCCGAATTTACAGGTGTCAACAAAAAAATGCGATTTACGATTTTTGACAATCGCAAATCGCAGATCCAAACTCTAAAATCGCCAATTATTCTACTGAGCTGTGCCTTCTAAAAACGCCTTCAATTTGCGTGAACGTGATGGGTGACGAAGTTTTCTTAAAGCTTTAGCTTCGATTTGACGAATCCGTTCACGGGTCACGGCGAAGTGTTGTCCGACTTCTTCGAGGGTATGTTCGGAGCCGGTATTTCCCAGTCCGAAACGCATTTTGATAACTTTTTCCTCACGCGGCGTGAGTGTCGCCAGAACCTCGTCGGTAATCTCGCGCAGATTGGAGAACGTCACGGATTCCGCCGGATTGAGGATAGAACGGTCTTCGATAAAATCTCCGAGATGCGAATCTTCTTCTTCGCCAATCGGAGTTTCCAAAGAAATCGGCTCTTGCGCGATTTTCAAAACTTTTCGAACTTTTGAAACCGGAATATCCATCTTTTTCGCGATTTCTTCACTGGTCGGTTCTCTGCCCAGTTCCTGAACCAGAGATCTCGAAGTCCGGATGAGTTTGTTAATTGTCTCGATCATATGAACCGGAATGCGAATGGTTCGCGCCTGATCGGCAATGGCCCGGGTAATCGCCTGACGAATCCACCAGGTCGCATAGGTCGAGAATTTATAACCGCGTCGCCACTCAAATTTATCTACCGCTTTCATCAGACCAATGTTGCCTTCTTGAATCAAATCAAGAAATTGCAAGCCGCGGTTGGTGTATTTTTTGGCAATTGAAACGACGAGCCGGAGATTGGCTTCGACTAATTCACGCTTAGCCTGTCCGGTCTGGCGTTCGCCAACATCAATCGTTTGCAGAGAACGCTTCACTTCGACCGGCGGAATGTGATATTTATCCTCAATCGTTTGAAGTTCCTGGCGAATATCCGCAATTTTTTGATTTAAGGATTTCTTTTCGTCTCCGGACAGTTTGTTTTCGAGTTTATCTTCAGCCTTTTGGATATCTTTTTCGTGTTTTCTGATGTCGTTTGAAGTTTTGCGAATTGCGGTAATCAAACGTTGTTTAGCTCGCTCGGTTAAATTTAACTCTTTAATTTCCCCTGAAATTTCTAAACGCAAACGGGCTGTTCGTCGTTTGACGGCCAACAGCTTTTTATTAGATTTACCTTTTGCCTTATGCTGCTCATCGCGAAGCTCGGCCAGGGTTTTCAGTGCATCGGTGTAGAGTCTTTCGACGTTTTCGATACCTTCGATAGTCCATTTCAGATACTCGTCCGCTTTGTCTTCTTCGCCTGACAGTTCGGCTTGTTCGGCAAAATTAACCGTGTCGCGGATACTTGCTTTTCCGCGTTTCAAATCTTCACCAAGTTTGATCAGGGCTTCAACCGCAATCGGTGACCGCGAGAGAGCTTTGCCGGTTTTGATTTGTCCGCGTTCGATGCGTTTGGCAATGACCACCTCGCCTTCACGGGTCAAGAGCGGAACAACCCCCATTTCCCGTAAATACAAACGAACAGGATCGTTAGTTTTGTCCAAAGCCCCGGCCGAAAGGTCTAAATCAAGGTCGTCATCAACTTCTTCATCATCATCCAGCGCCAGACTTGCCGCACCTTCTAATAATGCCGAATCCGAATCGGAAATATTGATTCCGGTTCCTTCAAGTTTTTGTAAAACGTCTTCAATATCTTCAGGCGAGACCATTCCGTCAGGCATTTCGCGATTTAAGTCGTCATAACTCAAAAAGTTTTTCTTATCTCGTCCCAAATCTAAAAGGCGGTCAACTAAATCATCTTTTTCTTCGTAATCAGTCATAAAATAGCATTAGAATAAAATTCTATTAAAATCGTTGTTTATAAATGGTAAATGGTAATTGGTAATTGGTAATTGGTAATTCGTCAAAAATCAAATTACTAATTGCCACTTGCGAATTACTAATTAACAATTCTAAAAATTATCGTGGGCAAAATTAGCCCGTTCCAGCCCGCGTTTCAATTTTTCCAGTTCAATTTGCTCATAGGCTAAATGGTTTATCAGCGAATCGTTTCCTTCTTGTTGAGCCATAATCAATTGATTGCTCGTTTCCATAATTCGCGTGGATAACGCCATCAGCCGCAGGGCAATGACACATTTTTCCGCGACCAGTAAAATATCGTCAATCGCTTCGCCTTCATCACGTCCGGATTCGCTAATCAACAAAATTGGCAAAATATCTTCGGCGACGGCATCTTCGGAGACTAACTTAGTTAAGTTTTCCACGGTTGGCTTTTCGCCGTTTTGCTGAAGCTGAATCAACGCCTGAAAAATCGGAGCGGTGGCAAGTGCTTCAAAATCAGTTAATTCGAGTGAGGGCAAAACCGTTTCCCGCAACTCCGAATCGTTTATCAAAAGTTCCAAAAGCCGTTGTTCGGCCACCGTGATCCGCGGTTGAATTCGTTGAGAAACAGCCTTTTTGATGTCGGCGTGTGAGCCGAGTTTGACTGTTTTCCATAAATCCTGTTTCAAAAGTGCATCGTCAACCCGCAAAAAAGTCATTGCCTGGTCAAAAGATTCGCGTTTTTGAATCGGATTGCGAACAGCCGAAATGACGGGCAATACGTCCTCAATTGCTTCGGCTTTTTGTTTTGCCAAAGCAAGATTACGTTCCCGCACTGCGTTTTCCAGAACAAATTGGAGATGTGGGTAAGCGTTGCCTCGTTGTTTATTGTAGCTTTCCAGTCCGTTGGCTCGGATATAATCGTCCGGGTCTTGCCCATCCGGTAAAACTAAAATCTTAATCTCAAAATCCTGCGCCAACAAAGGTTCGATTGCTCTTCTCGCCGCTTTCACACCAGCACTATCTCCATCATAATTCACAACTGTTTTACGAGCAAACCGCGATAAAAGTTTCGCTTGCTCAGAAGTAAAAGCAGTTCCCAAACTTGCGACCGCATTTTGCACCCCAAATTGATACAAC
>JANOEF010000498.1:0-10561 GCA_031413075.1 Acidobacteriota bacterium
GGGGAAAACCACGAATCCATCGGCATTGACCAAACGGACAATTGCACTCACGATGGTATTTTCATCATTGCCGTTGTCGTGTTCGCGGCGCACCGAAACCTTTAAAAGTCCGTCCGCCTTGTCACGATTATTGACGGCTAAAAATCGTTTGTTGGCATTTAATTTATCCATCAACTGTTCGCCAAGTTGACGACCATATTTGTCATCACCACTGACTTCGACAAAAACATATTTGATATTTTTGAGCGATTTGCCCGTTTCCGCAACGCTTCGGGTGGTGTTGCTTTCAAGTCCGGCATCTTCGCGTTTTTCGATAATCGGAAACTTTTTAACCTCAACATTTTCAGCCACTTCAAGCGATTCAAAGTTTCTCGGAGCGATTTCGTTAGCAACGGCTTTCGGCTCTGATTTTTTGACTTGTTTCGGAGCTAAAAGCGGACGTTTTTCGGGGGTAACATTTTGGACGGGTTTATTTTCAGCTGACTTTAATTTTTTGCCTGACGCGATTGATTGACCGGATGTTCCGGCTTCGTCAGAGTCGGTTTTGACCGTATTTTGAACCGGTTGCGTTTGAGGGTTTTCTTTTTCAACATTTTCTGTTTGACTAGCAAGTTCCGGCGTTTTGATTGATGAATTTTGCAAGATAGTCAGTCCGGTCAAGCCCGCTAAAAGCAAGCCGAAAGCTACTAACGCAGGTCGTAAAACATTGACTGACTTAAAATTGACGCCCATATTTGCCCAAAAGCAACTGAGTTTCCGGCTCCATTTAGTCTCTTCAAATCCGACTTGGCACATATTTGCCTCAAAGTTGAACGAGATTTTTTGTCCTTCTTCCAAAAAAATCGAATTCGGTTCAAATTCATTCTCGCCGCCCATCAGATAGGTTGCTAAAAGTACATCGCGCCCGTTTTCGACCGCATAAACCTCGATTAATTCGGAAAATTCGCGATCAATCTCAAAACGCTCGAATTTTTGTTTTCGGGAATCAAATAAAATTTGTTCTTCGCCATCCACGACCACCCGCAGAACTCCGCACGAAGCCGCTTTGCGACGGTTCGATTCCTGCTCAAGCATCGCTTTCAGAGCTTTGAGTTCACCACTTTCCAATGACGGAGGGGTTTTTCGGTCATCGTCTGGTGAATTTTGGTCTTTCTTTTTCATATAAAACTTTGGAATCTCCAATTTTTCATCCGGTAGAGGAAAGCTCAATGAATTTGTTACTTTTTGAAAAGTTTCGGGGTTCAAAACAACGTGCATCCGATTCAATTCAATTTTATGTTCATCATCCGCATTTTTTCCGTTAAAGCACAAGGCGGCAATGGTTTCAAAATGCGGGTTGAATTTGTCGGGAACGTCGCACGCCGTATTCCAGGGCGTAAAACTCGCCAGACATTTTTTGACCAGTTCCATTTCGGTTTCCGAAGTTCCGACGGCTTGAAATCGTTGCTCACCTCGATTGAGATTGGTAATTTCGAGTTTTTCGCCAAAACGATTTTTCAATTCCTTCATCAAAACGCCTTTGCGCGAGCGATAGTAATAATCATCATGAACTTTTTCAGGATCCTGAACGACCACATTATAAATTTCCATCGCTTCGGCGGTCGCATAATTGTGTAGGATCCGGCTCAACCCGAGTGTCACATAAAACGAATTACGTTTGAGCGTGATCCGAATCAAATGTTTGATAAAATAAATCAGCAAATCTTTTTCGGATGCCGTGTCGGTAAATTCTTTTTCTTTTTCAAAGGCTTCTGATTCGACATAAACCAACCGCTGTAGTAGCTGTAAATCATTCATCGAAACTTTGCTCCGCGAATTCCTGGCTTCGGGGGCGTAGTAAAATCGTTTGTACTGGGCATTGCTGGCAACTTCTAATTTATTCATCGCATTAAATGCAATATGCTTGGCAATTTCTGCATCGCCGTGAATAAAATAAGCCAGTTCAAACGCCTTTTCTAACCATTTTTCTGTTCGCGATAATTCGTTCATAATTTTCTTGTCAATCAGATTTTTTGTTAACCGTGAACAGTCTATTTTCAAAGAGTCCAAAGAATCTTTAGATTTTATTGAAAAAATTATGAAAATTTTCTGAAAAAAATCTTTGAGTCCCCGAATATCTCGATTTAGATTCTACGGAAAAATGAAATTTTTAGCGTGTTACTTTCGGAAAATAAAGAAAATAGGGCAAAATTCTGCGTTCCCGGCTTGAAGCGGCTACCGCTCAGGATATGCGGCGGAAAAGCCGTCTCAAAACGGAACTCCACACATCTTAAAAATTATTTGGTCTAACTACTTATTTGAATTATTTGAAGATGTTGATTGATCTGAATTTGAATTGGAATTTGAGTTTGAATTAGAATTGGAACTTGAATTTGAGTTTTCCGGAGTAGCCGACGGCGTTTCACTCTCAAAAGCCTTCTTTTGCTCTTCTTCGATCTGCTTTTGAAATTCATCGGCAAATTTATCTTTGGCGATTTTCCAGATGTTATTTTCTTTGACAAAAGGAATCCGGTCAAAACCGCCGAAAGAGTTTTCGACCTCAATTGTCGCCGTGTCGCCATTAATTTTTTCGTTCTTAAATTTTAAGGTTTTTTGGTCAGCTGAAAAAAGAGTTTCGCGTAAAATCACTTCGTCCAATTTGATATTTTGGGCTTTGGCTTCGCCCTCTGCCATTTTGATCGAACCCTCAGAAAGCAATGCCTTCATTTTGGGGATGTCTTTTTTCTTGATGGCCTGGATATAGGTTTTGAGTGTTTCAATCGGTGTTGGCGACGATTCAGCCGACGAACACGAGAGCATCGTCAAAAGAATAAGGATGATAAAAAAAATTCGGTAAAGTCTCATTGCTTTGAATAAATCTTAGAACAATCGTTATAATGCAAATTATAACTTAAAATCAAGGAGCAAACGAGTGGCGCAAACAAAACTGAATGCAGAGGAGATTTTATCGCATCTGGCCGATCTAAATTATTGGAAAGTTATTGAAGGTAAACTTCTTAAGAAGTTTAAGTTTGCAAATTTTGCTGAGAGTCTGGCTTTTGTTAATAGAGTAGGCGAAATTGGCGAAACGCATGACCATCACCCTGACATTACTTTCGGTTGGGGCTATGCCGAAATTTATCTAACGACGCATGATGCCGGCGGCATTACCATCAGAGATATTGCAGTGGCGAAAGAAATTGATGTGTTGTCGTAGAGACGCGATGCATCGCGTCTCTACCGTCGTTTGAATGTTAAATCCCGTCCACAATCGCATTCAGCGTAGCAGAAGGTCTCATCGCCGCGTCAGCCTTTGCAGAAATCGGCTGATAATAACCGCCAACATCCTGCGGTTTTCCTTGCGCGGCGATCAATTCTTCATTGATTTTCGCTTCGTTTTCCTGCAACGCAAGGACGACGGGAGCGAATTTTGCAGACATGTCAGAATCTGTTGTTTGATTCGCCAACGCTTCCGCCCAATACATTGCTAAGTAAAAATGCGAACCGCGATTATCAATTTGCCCGACTTTTCTCGCCGGCGATTTATCGGTCGCTAAAAATTTCGCATTCGCTTCGTCCAGAGCATCCGCCAGAATTTGCGCTTTTTTATTATCCTGCGTTTGCGCTAAATGCTCAAAACTTGCCTGTAAGGCCAAAAATTCGCCGAGTGAATCCCAGCGCAGATAGCCTTCGTGCAAAAATTGTTCGATGTGTTTCGGAGCAGAACCACCGGCTCCGGTTTCAAACAAACCGCCTCCGTTCATCAACGGAACGATAGAGAGCATTTTTGCAGAAGTACCGAGTTCTAAAATCGGGAACATATCCGTCAGATAATCCCGTAAAACATTGCCCGAAACTGAAATCGTGTCTTTACCTTCTCTGCCGCGTTTCAGCGTTTCGAGCATGGCGTCTTTGACATCCATAATCCGCACATCGAGTCCGGTTAAGTCATATTTTTTCAGGTATTTTTCAACTTTTTTGATGATCTGCGAATCGTGGGCTCTGCCTTTGTCGAGCCAGAATATGGCAGGCGTTTCGGAAAGTCTGGCCCGGCCCACGGCCAATTTCACCCAATCCTGAATCGCGGCATCTTTGGTTTGGCACATTCTGAAAATATCGCCGTTTTCGACTTTTTGCTCGAGCAGAACATTGCCGTTTTCGTCTTCGACCTTGACCGTTCCCTCGCCTGAAATTTGGAAAGTTTTGTCGTGCGAACCATATTCTTCGGCTTTTTGAGCCATCAAACCGACATTCGGAACAGAACCGAAGGTTTTCGGATCAATCGCTCCGTTTTGCTTCATATCCTGAATAATTGCATCGTAGAAACTGGCGTAAGTTCGGTCGGGGATAATGCAAACGGCGTCTTCTTCTGTGCCTTCTTTGTTCCACATTTTCCCGCCACCACGCACCAAGGCCGCCATCGAAGCGTCAACGATCACGTCCGATGAAACGTGGAAATTGGTAATTCCTTTATCCGAATTGACCATCGCAAGTTTTGCTCCGCTTTCGATTGTTTTTTCAATGTCCGCTTTGATTTCCGCTTCTTTCGGGTGACCGGAAACTTTCTCGAAAAGTGTTGCTAATCCAAAGTTCGGATTGATGTCTAATTCGGCGAAAATGTCTTTGTATTTTTCAAAAACATCTTTGAAATAAGTTTCGACTATCGCCCCGAAAATGATCGGATCAGAAATCTTCATCATCGTCGCTTTCAAGTGTGCAGAAAGCAGAACGTCTTTTTCTTTGGCTTCCGCAATGGCACGCTCGACAAAAGATTTCAAAGCGACCAGATTCATGACCGAAGCATCAATTACTTCGCCGGCTTTTAATGGCGCGTAATCTTTCAAAATTTTTTGAGAACTATCATCACCGGAAAAAACGATTCTGAATTGGCCTTCCGTTTCGACCGTGGTTGAGTTTTCGGTTCCGTAAAAATCGCCCGAATTCATATGTGCGATACAGGTTTTAGAATCTGCACGCCAAACTCCCATTCGATGAGGATTTGCTTTGACATAATTCTTGACGGCTTTCGGGGCGCGTCTGTCAGAATTTCCTTCTCTCAGCACGGGATTTACCGCGCTTCCCAAAGTGCGCGCATATTTATTGTTGATGGCTTTTTCTTCATCGGTTTTGGGCTCGGCCACATAATTCGGCAATGCGTAACCTTGTTTCTGAAGCTCGGCAATCGCTTCTTCTAACTGCGGAACAGAAGCAGAAATATTCGGCAACTTAATAATGTTGGCTTCGGGTTTGGTCGCCAATTCGCCCAATTCGGAGAGCGCATCAGGAATTTTTTGGTCGTCTGTTAAATATTCAGGAAAGTTGGCTAAAATTCTTCCCGCGAGCGATATATCGGGAACTTCGATTTCAATATTTGCAGATTTTGTAAACGCTTTGACGATCGGTAAAAAAGAAAACGTCGCCAGCATCGGCGCTTCATCAGTTAAAGTGTAGTAAATTGTTGACATTTTGTTGTTTGTTTTTATTTTAGATTATTATAGATTTATTTTAATCCGGTTTGCGTCAAAACAAAAATAAGGGAAATAAAAATATCCACGTCGTAGAAACGCGATGCAAAAATTATTGAATCGTCCACCTCGGAGAAACGCGATGCCTCGCGTCTCTCCCACGATGACCCACCCCACAACGTAAATGGGCAATAAATTCGCCCCGCAATCAAAAAATCTGGCATCAATAATGCGTGGTTTTAAATCATCCGTGACCGTCACCGCCCGTTTGATAGAAAGAAATTTCAAATGGCAGGCACGTTTTCACGACCACCTCATCAGAAATAATCTCGACTTCCGGCGGATTCATAAATACATCATCGAAAATCCCCCAAATTGGCAAGCGGACACTTTTTACAACTAGACCTATATTTTTGTTTTCTCGCAATAATTGTTAAATTTATCCAATGACAACCACTGAAATTATCGAAAATATAACCTCGCGTGATACGCATCAGGTTTGGCTTTCGGCCTGTAAAATTATCTCGCTCGGACAAAACCGTGAAAAAATTCTCCCTTTAATTGAATATTTACCTGAAATTATCGAGAAAACAAAAGACTTGAAAATGGGCGGAGTTTTCGCACCTAATCAAAGATTTGTTGATTTTGCCATTCGGACGATTGAGTTTCATCGTGATAGTCAATCTTGCTCTTGCACATTGTTCACCGAACACGGTGTTGACCCGCACCAAGAAGTTGAAAAAGGAACTATCGAAATTACCGAAACCGTTTGCATTCAAGGAAATTGGGTTGACTATTATCTGGCAAACTGCCGAAAATGCCCGCAAAAATTTAAGATCATCGAGCGCGAATCGCATTATATGTGGTGGGCTTGGGAAAAATCGGAATAAACTTAGGATGAAGTTTCGGCTTCATACTTCTACTTTAATTTGCTAAATTCTGAGCATGATAATTGAGAATGAAAGCAGTTCGAACAATGAAAACCTGGAAGAGCAATTACGACAACTGGAAAAAATTGCCAGGCAATTGGAACCCTCGCCGGCCGAGCGCGAATCGGTGCGTAAGCAAGTGCTGGCCTATACTGAAGGCTTTCTTAATTCGATCGAAGATATTAAGGCCTATAATTTGACGGATGAAAATGGAGCCGGACTACTCAACACGCCGATTTCCGAAGATGGTGTCGGGATTGAAAAAGCGCTTGAATTGATTGAAAAGCACGTTGATTTTCCGGGGCTCAATCCCGCTTCGGGCGGACATTTGGGCTATATTCCCGGCGGCGGCATTTATTATTCAGCGCTCGGTGATTATCTGGCGGATGTCACCAATCGTTATGCGGGCGTATTTTTCGGCGGGCCCGGCGCGGTCAGGATGGAAAATATGCTGATCCGCTGGGTGGCCGATCTGATTGGTTATCCGCCGGAATCCGCCGGGAATCTGACCTCCGGCGGGAGCATTGCCAATCTCATTGCGATTTGCACCGCGCGGGATGTCAAAAAAATAACCGCCGATAAATTGACGAAATCCGTAATCTATTTGACCCGCCAAATTCATCATTCAATTCAAAAGGCACTGCGTATCGCGGGCTTAGGCGAATGTGTTTTGCGTTATGTTGAGATTGACGAGCATTTCAAGATGCGCGTAGATTCGCTGGAAAAACAAATTTCCGCAGATCACGAGGCGGGACTCAATCCATTCCTGATTATCGCCTCAGTGGGCACGACCGATACCGGGGCAATTGATCCGTTGGAGCAAATTGCGGCCGTTTCGAAACGGGAAAATCTGTGGTTTCATATAGATGCGGCATATGGCGGCTTTTTTATTCTGACCGCTGAAGGTCAACAGAAACTAAAAGGAATGGAGCTTTCCGATTCGCTGACGATTGATGCACATAAAGGAATGTTTTTGCCCTACGGATCCGGGATGGTTCTGGTTCGGCGCAGAGAAGATTTGTTTGCTTCGTATTATTACGAGGCAAATTATATGCAGGATACGCTCAGTGCGACCGAAGAATTATCGCCCGCCGATCTCTCGCCGGAGCTGACCAAACATTTTCGCGGGATGCGTTTCTGGCTCCCGCTCCAATTGCACGGAGTCAAACCGTTTCGAGCCTGTCTCGAAGAAAAATTACTGCTCGCCCGATATTTTTATCAAAAGATAAAGGATCTCGGTTTTGAAAGCCCGACCGAACCGGAATTGTCGGTGGTGGTTTACCGCTATCTTCCGCCGCAGGGCGACGCCGATCTTTTCAATAAAAAACTGGTCGAAGCCGTTCAAAGAGACGGACGCATCTTCATCTCTTCAACCATGATTGACGGAAAGTTTACTTTGCGATTTGCCTGTCTCTCTTTCCGCACCCATCAGCCACAGGTTGATCTGCTCTTGGAAGTGATTGAAAGAGAGGTGCAGAGGCTGGAAAAAGAAAAATTGTTTTCCGCGACAACTGAAACTCTTTTTTCCTACGGAACACTTCAACGCAACGATGTTCAATTGGAATTATTCGGACGGCTTTTGGGCGGCACCAGGGATATTTTGCAAAACTACAAACTTGCTCCGATTGAAATTAAGGATGAAGCCTTTCTGGCCAGAGGGGAAGCTAAAAATCAAATGACTCTGATCCGGTCAAACAACGAGGCTGATCTGATCGAGGGAACAGCCTTCGCAGTTTCCGAAACAGAATTAATCGCGGCCGATAAATATGAACCGGATCATTACCAACGAGTTAAAGTGCCGCTTCGATCCGGCACCGAGGCGTGGATTTATACAGCCGTTGAAAATGGCTGAGATTAAGGCGATTGGCTGTCATAAATATCAACTGGCTGCTGTTTTCCGCCTTCGGAATGGGGACTCCATTTGTTATTTTAGACCTTTTACCGGTGGAATCAGTTTCCTACAAACTCCCGTTAAGCATTGCGCTCGGAGCAATTTTGGCTTTGTTCTTTTTCTATCTTCGGTTAAAATTTTTAATAAGAGGTTTTATAAAATATGCTGGCAGTTAAAGAAGGGACTCTAAAAACTCACTCCAAAAGCAATCGCCGAAAGTCAGATTATTACGCCATTGTCAAAAAATTACCCGAAAAGGCAGATGTAACTTTTGGCAATACGACTTGGAATGACTACGAAACTTTAATCAAAGAAGTTGGCGAAGCAAGTCATTTGCGCATCAGTTACGCCGAAGGAAATCTCAAAATTATGACACTCTCATCCTTGCACGAATATTACTCAGCTCTCGTCCAAAATCTCATTTCACATTTGAGTTTTCGAAAGAGAATCAAAATTCTCCACTATAAATCTTCGACTATGAAAGTTAGTAAAGATTTGAAAGGTGTTGAGCCTGATGGTTGTTTTTACGTTCAATCTGCTGACAAATTACCTAACAAACTTCGTATTGATTTCAGCCAAGACCCAATGCCCGACATCGTTCTCGAAATTGATATTTATCACGATTCAAAGTCAAAATTTGATATTTATGCAAGTTTTGGGGTCCGGGAAATCTGGCGTTACGATGGGGAAAAATTTGAGATTTACGAATTGAAAAAAAGTGGACAATATAAAGAAATTAAGGAAAGCAAATCTCTACCGATTCTAACCGCCAGCATCTTAACCGATTTTCTGAGTCAATCAAACGAAAAAGACCAATACGAGATTTTGCTGGACTTTGAGGAATGGCTGAAAATACAAGGATGATTTGGTTGGAACCGGAACAAAAAATTTGAGCAATATCACGAAAATAATATTCTTATTCGATACTTAAAATACCGATGACATTGCAATGTCGGTCTTAACAAAGCTTTTATCAACAAGGCAAACTTTCGTTCGGTCAAGGAGCAGAAATTGCAGGTTTGTCAAAACGGACGTTTGCCGAATTATGAGGTAGATAGGAAGTTTCGATATTTAATTTCTCAGAATCCGATTTATCAAAAGACGGAAGCAATGTCTAAGATGTTTATTTCCGACAAAATTGTTTTATAAATTTATTTACCTCAACAATTGCTTGTTAATAACGATTGAGTCAAAATAAAACTAATATGAAAAACCTACAAATCTTGACTGGTGACAGCCTTACAATCTTGCCAACATTAGAGCCCGAAAGTATGCAATGTTGTGTTACATCGCCGCCATATTGGGGGCTCCGCGATTACAATCATCCGGCTCAGATTGGAGCAGAACCTTCGCCGGAACTTTATGTCGAAAATCTCCTTGCGATATTTCGTGAAGTTCGCCGGGTTCTGAGAAAGGATGGAACATTGTGGTTAAATGTCGGCGATGGTTATGCGAGAAATGGGGGAACAGGTAGTTGTGGTCCGAATGCTACGGTTGGCAATACCAAAAAACTGATTCAAAAACGCAACTGTAAAGTTCCCGATTGTTGGGGACTTAAGGACAGGGATTTGATAGGTTTGCCTTGGCGTGTCGCTTTCGCTTTGCAAACGGATGGTTGGATTTTGAGATCGAAAATTACATGGATCAAGAAAAATGCAATGCCTGAAAGCGTGAAAAACCGTCCCACAAACGCAACCGAAGAAGTCTTTATGTTTTCCAAATCACCAACCTATTTCTACGATCCGAACGGTGTCAGGGAAGAAAGTGGTGCAAATCTGCGCAATTATTGGATACTTGGACCGGACTCCGGCAGAAACGGGCATCCGGCAACTTTTCCGCGTGAATTAGCAAGACGATGTATTCTATTGGGGTCGCGTGAAAATGACACGATTCTCGATCCGTTCAGCGGTTCGGGAACTACCGGATTAGCCGCAAGCGAGTTAAACCGTAAAGCAGTCTTGATTGAACTAAATCCAACTTACGCCGAAATCATCAAAGAGCGTGCGTCGGCCGTTCAACCTCGTTTGCTAATGTCTGCCGCATACTTTAACGAACAACAATTGTAAATTTCATGTCTCGAAAACCCGGATCAAAACAATTAATACTTGAATTTTTTCTCAGTAACATCGGCGTTGTGCTTGAATCAAAAGACATTCAAAATGCCAGCGGCGGTGCGGTAGAATGGGCAAGAAGAGTTCGTGAGTTGCGAAACGAAGATGGCTACCAAATTCTTTCTCACAAAGATCGGGCGAATCTAAAACCAAATCAATATCTGTTGGAAACAATCGCTCGCATGC
>JANOEF010000499.1:0-3236 GCA_031413075.1 Acidobacteriota bacterium
ATTTTCATGCTTTTGGCTTTTTTCTGTGTATTCTGCGTTTTTCCGCGGGCAATTTGGGTTTTAATTTGTTAAATTTTTATCTCCAACTGTTGCTATTAAATTGCAAACAGGTTCTATAAAAGAAATGATTGCCGCGAGTCAGGTCAGCATTGCCGATGGAATATCCCTGATAAATAGCAATTTTGGGATGTGGTTTGTAGGTCAAAACGGGGGTAAAATACCCGGCCGCGGGTTTTCCGGTGATCCAATCCGCACCGACACTGAATTTTGAATTGAGAGATTGCTCGATCCCAAATTGACCGCCGGCCCGTTGAGCACCCGCCGCAAAGACATTTTTGCTGGTGTGATAGCCGCCGAAAGTCAGCCGGGTATTCGACTCAAATGTCTTACTCGCTTGCACATAGGTATAGCTTCCGAGCTTGTAAGCGCGGTTTCTGACGGGAACATAAATGTTTGCGCCGGCAACCATATTCCAACTTTCTTTGTCGATAATTTTAGCTTTGATGGTTGGAACAATGGTCGTCGCATCCGATCCGGGTTGGATATTTCCCAAAATATTCAGGCCGACTTCAATTTTATTTCCAATTCCGACCACGACCTGCGGCACAAATGAGGAAAATTTATTGACCGTGTTGCCGGCATTTTTATCAAATTTGTAGCTGGTGTCGAATTCGAGGTAAACTTTTCCTTTGTCCAGAACGTTTGTGCTGGGAACATTGACAATTGTTGGGCATTGGCACCGCAGCTCAGGGCAGACGCCAATCCCAATAAAATAAATAATTTTTTCATCGCTCTCTCCTTAAAATTTGCACACCTCGAGACTCTTTCGCCCGAAGCGATAGTTTGTTTTTTTGTTTAATTTTTGCGTGGTATTTGAGGCGCAGCCAGTATTCACCAACTCCACCTCAAGATAGGTTTATTTGCCTTCGAGGGCCAATTCGGGAGGAATGATACTTTTGGCTTTTGAGTATTCCGAAGAAGCAAAAGCTTCTTTTTCTTCTTCGGCAAAAGCATACCCGCTTTCGCCGTGCTGTGAGACGTCGAGTCCCTCTAACTCAGCAGTTTCGCTAACCCGGACACCGACCAGCAGGTCAACTACTTTGAGAATCAGGAACGAACCGACCGCAGCAAAAGCGACGGCAATTCCGATTCCGGCTAATTGGTTTAAGACCTGCGCCGGATTGCCTTCTAAAAGTCCGACCGGCAAAGGATTTCCGCTCGCATCTTTGAAGATCGGGTTGATTTCGCTGGTCGCAAAGACTCCGGTCAGAATCGCACCGAGAGTTCCGCCAAATCCGTGAATCCCGAAAACGTCCAGCGTATCGTCATAGCCAAATAAATGTTTGATCTCAGCCACCGTCAGATAGCAGCCGACACCAACCGCTAAACCGATAATAATGGCCGACATCGGGGTCACAAACCCGGCTGCCGGTGTGACGCCGACTAATCCGGCAACGGCTCCGGAAATTGCCCCGAGGACTGACGGCTTTCCGTTTCTCAGCCATTCCACACAAGTCCAGGCCAACATCGCGCTGGCGGCCGCAAAATGGGTGGTGACAAAAGCATTGGTCGCTAAACTGCTGGCCGACAGCGCACTGCCCGCATTAAATCCAAACCAGCCAAACCAGAGCAAACCGGCCCCGATCAAGCTCAAAACAGTACTGTGCGGGGTGGTCGGTTCGTTTTTGTAGCCGATCCGTTTCCCTAAATAGATGGCGCAAACCAACGCCGAAACACCCGACGAGATATGGACGACCGTTCCGCCCGCAAAATCGAGTGCGGGAACGGTACCGCCCAAAACTGCGTTCAAAAATCCGCCTTTACCCCAGACGATATGGGCCAGCGGCAGATAAACCAGGCACAGCCAAAGCGTGGTGAATAACAGTTTCGCCGAAAATTTGATGCGTTCCGCAAAGGCTCCGGTGATCAAGGCGGGCGTAATGATCGCAAACATCAATTGAAAAATCATAAATGATTGTTGCGGAATGGTCGCGGCATAATCCGCATTCGGCGCGCTTCCGACACCTTTCAAAAAGGCAAAATCAAATCCGCCGATAATCGAATTACCTTCGGAAAAAGCCAAACTGTATCCGAAAAAAGCCCATAAAATAGTGACCAGTCCGACCGAAATCAGACTTTTCATCATCGTCGAAAGGACATTTTTTTGTCGGACCAGTCCGCCGTAAAATAACGCCAATCCCGGAATTGTCATCAACAGGACAAGGGCTGAACAAGTCAAAACCCAGGCATTATCGGCACTTGCCTGGGCGGTCGCAGCGGCAGTTTCGAGCTTGCCGATTCTTTCGCTCAAATCCTCTTCGGCCAAAGCGCGTATCGGCAATCCGCCAATTGCGGCTAAAGCACTGAAGAACAATAGTTTCCATCTAGTAGTCATCTGATTCATCTCCTAGCTTTTAACTTTTTTCAAGTTGTCTGGTGAATAATTTCAATGGGTTTGTAGTCAAAAATCGTGCCAAAACTGTGAAAACTCTGAAAACAAAGAGATTAGTGCGATCTCGACAAATTCTTTGTGAACATTTTCACTTAATTTGCATACATAATTGTCCGCTTTAAATCGTATTATTACATTATTGTAAGAAAATACACTACATTGAAGATTGGCGTGTTTTGATATATAGTAACTTTTTCAAACAATTTTGTAGTAAAAGGCTCAAACACAACCGTTTTATCCAAAAATGAATAACGAAATATTTTCAAATCAGTCAAGATCATTAGAAACACTGCTTGAGATCGGGAATGCCTTGAATGCCTCTCAAAGCCTCCGCTCAAATCTTTCAGCGACAACCGATATACTGTTGCAAAATTTGAACCTAACCTCTTGTTTTGTGGTTTTGTATGAATCCGAAACCGATAAACTAATCCCCTACGCAACCAGCGGATTGAGTGCTCCAGAGTTTCGCAAATTAGACGTTAAAGCGGATAAAACTTTTTTAAGACAGGTATTTACAACTTCCAAACCAATAATTATTCAACAAAAAAGTGCGGACACTTCGCTTGATTTTATTTCCCGGGAGACTGAGCAGAGTCTTGTTTGTGTGCCTATCAAGTTGAAAACACAATGCTTAGGTGTTCTGACGATAGAATTACTTTTTCAACTAACAACTGATTACGACAAAATTGTAGCTTTTTTAGCAGTTGCGGCTTCGATGATCGCTCAAGCCTTAAAAATTGAGCAATCCCTAGTTGAGGAGCGGCAAAAACTGGTCGAAGAAAAT
>JANOEF010000500.1:0-5901 GCA_031413075.1 Acidobacteriota bacterium
CAAGTTGCCCCTTTAATCAGATTTTTTAACGGCTGGATTTCCAACTCTGCAAATCTGTTTTTTCTCTTCTTAACAAACTTTGAGCAACGCTCCCAAACCAATTGATTTGAAACGAAGGCAAACTTTACTACTGAGTTCGCGAAAGAACGCGAAAAAATTATTCTTATTTTTTGTCTCCAGGGATCACCAACCCGTCCGGCTGTGGAAAATCTCGTAACCGAATCCGCACAAGACTTCGGTTGGAAAAACGCGGAATCATAGTTTTTTGCAAACCTTCGGCGGTTGGTTCAACGGTCAGTGTAGCCGGTGATTCGGGAAACCAGGTCTTGCCGCCATCAACCGAGATTTGGCTGATATATTCAATTCCGACGCCTTTCAGTTCGCATTTGTCCTTACTTTGTTTCGCGCAATTTACCGAAATATTTTCGGGCGTTCTGACAAAAGTTTTGTTGATCGGATACCAATCCGAATCGCCGCGAATCCGATCACGAATCCGAAATAGCAGACGTTTTCCGCCTAAAAATCTTTGTAATTCCTGACTTAACCGGAACGAAATCTTTAAGTTTTTCCAGTCCAAGACCTCAAAATTGATCTTTGGTAAATCGCCCGGATTAATTTGGGCATTTTCGATTCGAGCTTCGATCCGGATATTTTCCGTCTTAAAATCGTAATCGGTTAAAGTATTCTGGACGTTCAAAGTAATTTCCGAAGTTTCAATCGGAAAAACCGAAGAGGGAAGCATGAAGGGGAACGCGGGACGAGATTGGGCCGGCTTATTGCTGACCCGCTGTTGCAACGCAACTGCCTCAACTTCACCTTTTTGGTTGGTGACGATCGCCGGCCTGGCGGCCGAGGTTGAAAATGTTTGGAGGTAGTGATAAATCCGATTATTTTCTAAACCGAGTTCGAGCAAAACGGAAACCGAAGTCTGGCGGGCAGTAGCATCTTCAAACACCGCTACCCGTTCGGTTAAACCGGTTGAATAGTTGTTTTTGATATTGGCAAATTGGTTTTTTGTTGACGTTTTTTCAGCAAAAACCGCTTTTTTGCCGTTAATTTTGAGATATTGAAGCTGTTCGAGACGCTCACCGATAATCAAAGCTTGTTTATCGCCTTTAGCGATTTTCAGCTCGCTAATATTCGGCAAAGCCTGATAAAGATTGAGGTTAACAGTGGTAGTGTCGCCGCCGTATTGTTTGAGCTCGAGTTGACCGGGTCCGCTTTGAAAATTGGTGGTATAAATTTCAAACGACACTTCTTTTCCGTCTTCTGAAAAGAGCAGGGCGTTTTCTTTGGCGTTTGCCTCAAAAATAAACTGCCCGCCAAACGAGGGTCTATAAACAATCGTTTGCAAACATCGGCAACTGCCGAATTGATTTTTGAGAGTGACGACCCGCTTGGCGCCCGCCGCGAATTCGCTTGCTGATTGAGGCGCGACTTCCCAGGTTCCGCCAACGTCCATCGGTAATTCAAATTTCGGGCTCCGAATTTCGTTAAAGCCGCGTGTGGCAACAACTTCGGCCTCCAGATTGAGTTTGATTTTGGGTACAGAATTAAGGTCTTCTTTGGTAATATTAAGCTCCCATCCGCTCATTCCGAGATTTTTCTTGAGGGGAAAATCTTTTCTAAATCCGTTTGATGAACTAACCACCAATTTGAAATTTTTGGTAAAAGAATCGGAAACCCAATCGCCGGTCAAATCAGTGTTTCTGAGGATGTTCTGTCCGGTGTGAAGGCAGGAGTCTAACAAGCTCGGAACGGGCAAGCTAATAATTTCCGGGTCGGGTTCGGCTTGCCATTTGTGTGTCACAATCGGATAAGCCGTCACGAACTCACCATCATTCGGCTGGTTTTCGGCATAAACCGAAATTTTGACCGAATCATTTTGAACCGCTGAAATCGAAGAAGTTGAGGTGAAATTGGTGCTGTAAGCGTTTTGATAATTGTAGGTTTGCCTCTGATTATCGAGCGAAGAAAGAACCGTCGGAACGATTTTGAGCGGTGATTTTTTGGCAATTTTGATAATGAAATCAATGGCAATGGCCGCCACCCCGATCCAATGAGCGATTTGGGGATATTTTTGCTGAAGCTGAGCCACCGCTAAAATTCCGCCCTGTTGCAATAAACGGCTCACGCTCAGGTCAAAATCCTCTAAACGGATATTTTTAGCTACGCATTGAACCCGCCCGACCAAATCCTGTTGGCCTCCGCCGTAATTGCCGTAACTGTTGTAATTATTGTAATTTCCGTAACCGCCCTGCCAACACGAAGGCAGTTGGATATTAAAACTTCGGGCTAAACGCTCGACTGTTTGTTCGGTGAACTGATTGTAATTGTATCCAAAGTTACCGCCGAAATTGTTATAGCCATTGCTCCGATAGCTGCCGTAACCGCCGTTATTGTTCCGATACAGAACTCCCTGGAGTTCATTCAAAAACATTCCGATCTGTGCATAGGCGCCGGCAATATCAATCGTTTTCTCCCCGACTTTTTTGATTTCGTCATATTTTTTGCCGATTAGTTTGAGAATTTTACTGCGGTAATTAGGTTTGGGGTAGAGAAAAAATATTGGTTGTGAATCATATGGAACGGTAAAAGAATATTCGCGATACCAGCCCGTTTTACGAAAGTTTATCTCCTGGCTGACGGCATCTGCCTGGTTGTTATTGCGTCCGGGATTGACAAAAGCTGCTAAAAACGTCCAATCCCAGTTAGATTGGTCGGGTTTCAGACCACCGATTTCTTCTTCTAACATCCGCACTTTGAGCACGTCATCTTTTTGCAAACGCGGGACCTGGGTGATCGGCATCGGTTGTCTGCCCCCGCGCACGACATTGATTTCCATCCGGGCGATCTCTTGCTTAAATGCCGTCGAATTAGCCATATAATTGCGGTTTGGCTGGTTTTGCGTGTAGTAATTCGATTGGTTATAGCCCTGTGAAAAAGTGTTGGTTAGACCCCAGATCAGGATAAAACAGAGAACGCTCAAAAAATGCCGGGCGGCTGAAAGAGATGACTCTTGATTGATATACATTACTGACTCCTTAAACATCGGACTCGAAATTTTGATCAGGCAAGTATTTTCGAACCTAATCAGACGGATATATTCTTGACGCTCAATGTTTCGAAAAGCCGTTCGGGTTGGATTCATTTTTTTTTGCTTTTCTGAAATGAGAGATTTTTCAAAGGTTTGTTTCAAAAATACGCTCCCGACCAAAACCATTTATTTACCAATGACAATCCAAAACCTAAAATCTAAAATCCAAAATTCGGATCTCCCGGGCTTACTCAACTGCCATTAAATTGTTACAATTGTTCAACTTTTGTTATGAATTTTACGTTTTACGATCTGATCGGCTCAGTCGGGGTTGGGATAATAATTCTGACCTACGTTTTGCTTCAAACCGAAAGGCTCCGCAGCAGCAGTTTGAGCTACTCTGCTTTGAACGCTTTTGGCGCGAGTCTGATCGCCTTTTCGCTTATTTTTAATTTTAACTTTTCGGCTTTCATCGTAGAATTGTTTTGGATTTTGATCAGCCTCTATGGCATTGCCCGATATTTTCTGAAAAAGTGATGACCAAATAATTCCGTGGTTAGGAAAAATTTGTCTCTTAATTTGTTCCGGCGTTTATCAGTAAACTCGAAAAAGCAACCTGTCGCGAATTGAGTAAGTAGAATGGTTTTATCTTTTATTTTTATTCTCATTGGCCTTGTTTTACTTGCGGTTGGAGCCGAAGCATTGGTGCGCGGAAGCTCTTCGGTTGCGTTGCGGATGGGTGTGACACCTTTAGTTGTCGGATTGACTGTCGTTGCCTTCGGGACGGGAAGTCCTGAATTAGCGGTCTCGATCGGTTCGGCTCTTGAAGGAAATGCTTCATTGGCCCTCGGCAATGTTATCGGCTCCAATATCAGCAACATTGCGTTGATTTTAGGGATTGCGGCAATGATTCAACCGAGTTCGCTGGCAGACGTGCGGACGCTTGATTTAGATGTCATGTTCGGGAGTGCGATTTTGCTCAATGTTTTGCTGGGGAGAAAATTTATGCTCGACCGTATCGAAGGCACGTTGCTTTTAATCGGCTACGGCATTTACATTTACACGCTTATACCTTAAATTTTAAGAATTATCGGGTAAAAAAAACTGGACGAATTTGCATTAAAGATACAAAATTAGAAAGAGATTTTTAGTTGATTTGGAGGTAAAATTATGGATTTTAATGGAGGCAACCAACCGACGGGGTTCGATAATTTGTTGCCGGACAGGACTGAAATGGAGTGCGAGGAACTTTTCGCCCAGGCTGATAAACTGTTAAACGACGGCGTCATTATCGAAGCGGTTGATAAACTTTCGACTATTCTTAAACGTAATCCGCGGTTTGGCAAGGCTTACAATCATCTCGGTTGGGTTTATGAAACCAAGTATAAAAATATGGCTCGCGCCGAAGAATATTACAAAGCCGCGATGCAATTTGCTCCACATTACACCGCACCTTTTTTGAATTATTGCTATTTTCTGTCAAACCAGAACCGTTATCAGGAATTAAAGGCGCATCTGGATCGAATGTCGCAAATGACAGGCATCGCCAAGGACACCATCGCCAATGAATATGCGATTATGTATGAAATGCAGGGTGACTTAAAGATGGCGATTGATTACTACCAAAAGGCGGCCATGGTGACGCTGGATAACGCAAAACTCGACCGCTACAAAGAGGGGGTTGACCGGTGCCGGAAAAAAATGGACATTTTGAATCCTTCGGGTAGTTTCTAAAAATAAATGAACTGGTTAGTTGAAAAATCAAGATATTTAGTGGTGATCGGCGTTTTATCGCTGCTTTTGCAAGCGGTCATCGCCTTTCTGTTGGGCGTGTATAAAACTTTTGAACTGGTCAATAAAATTGTTTTCGGTTCTTCTTCTGATGATTTTAGTATTGTCTTATTTCTCAAATGTTTGGACTTGTTTCTGGTCGCGACCGCTCTGTTGGTGATCGCCGTCAGTCTCTACGAACTATTTGTGGTTGAAAAACTGGAAGTTCCGGAATGGATGCTGGTCAGAAATCTCAATGAACTCAAAGCCAAATTCGGTTTTGTGATCGTTCCGATTATCGCGGTCAAATTTTTAGAAAAAATGCTCGAAGCCAAAGAGGCGGTAGATGTTTTGTATTACGGGGTTGGAATTTCTTTGGTCATCGGGGCCCTGGTCTTTTTTAGTTACGTTGGCGGAAAAAAATAAATGACGAATTTCATTAGTATTCCATTTAAATGTCAGGGGATGCACGGACTTTCCGAAATCGAAGGCATCGGAAAGTTTTCGCCGGCCGGAATCGTTCTCGAGTTTGAGTCCAAATTTCTCGGACTGGTTAAAAGCGGGGTCAAAGAATCACGTCTTCCGCTGACAGAAATCCTCGATATAAAATTCAAAAAAGGCGTTTTGAAATATGGCGCAAAAATCGAAATCCGCCTCAAAAGTTTGGCTAAACTAAGCGAACTACCATATGAACGCGGGAAGATCACCCTTAAAATCCGGCGTGATGACCACGAACGGGCCGATGAAGCCGTCAAAAATCTGCATAAGTTTTTAGAAGAATTCGCTCAAACGCTGCCACCTGCCAATATTTCGGTCAGCGATTTATTCGAAGACGAAACGAAGAAGCTGGAAAGTTAAGCAAATGATGGATGTTTACTTCAGTGTTAGTTAATGTTAATTTTTATGTAGTAATTATTGGTAAGTATTTGCGGAAAATAATTTTAATAAATGTAATAGGACTTTCGCTTGTGAAATGTTATTCAAAGATTAAAAATCAACGTATTTTATCTAAGTATTGTGTTCATTGTGTTTGTAGTTTTACTTAGAAATTCAAATCTAACGATTTTCAATAAAAATAATTCGGTTAAGTCTTT
>JANOEF010000501.1:0-5599 GCA_031413075.1 Acidobacteriota bacterium
AATCCCGTCGGATTTGGCAAAATAATCTTTGGGGGAATCTACTTCTTTTTCGTCATAGCTACTCAAGCTAAAGCTCAGCGGAGCATTAACCGTAAATTCACCCTGATCACCCGAAAAAATCTTCCAAGCGGAATCATTAACAGATTGGGCGATTAACCAACCTGAACTAATCAAAATCAATAAAAAAACCGAAAATACTTTCTTCATTTTTTCACTCCATTTTTAGTATTGTCAAAAGCCATCAAAGCCGCCGCATAACCCGGAGTCCTTTGGATCTCGCTCATAAAGGCTTTGGGAGCGGTCTCCCGGACGGTTGCCAAAAGCGGTTTTGTCACTAAATCTTCGGATTTGAAGACACCGCCGACTTTGCCAATCGGAAAACTTCGTCTCTGCATTCTTAATTTTTTAATGACGGCGGACGCGGCCAATCCTAATTCTTTTCCGCCATCGGTTAAAATTTCAAGAGCAACCTCATCACCCTCAGCCGCCGCCTGCGAAACAAATTTGGCAAAACCCGCAATTCTGGCATTATCAATCTGCGGGGCATAAATCGCAACTGACAAATCTTCTAACCGACCGGCCCGGAAATATTCGACCGCATAATCACTCAAAATCGTCGTTTTGGCACGGCCATCCGAAGATTTGGCGATTGCCTGCAGAGCGCAGCGGGCAATCCCCGCACCGCCACCTTCGTCACCCGCGAGAGGTCCCCAACCACCGGCGGTAGCCATTTCTCCTGTGGCGTTTCGGCCCATACAAATCGAACCCGTTCCGGCAATAATGACTAATCCTTCTTTGCCTTCAGTAGCCGCATAAAGCGCGATTTCAGCATCGGCGGTGATGATTACTTTGCGGATTCTCAGATACTCGACAATTCTATTTTTAATAAAATACCGCAAATCCTCGCGGCGCACGCCCGCCAGTCCAAGCTGGGCTGAAACAATATCGCTTTTGCTTCTAACGGCCGCATCACAGGCTTTTTCTATGGACGCAATAATATTTTTGAGCGCGTTTTCGATTCCAACCCGGAGGGGGTTTCCGGCCCCGGTAAAACCTTCCCCCAGAATATTTTTCTCATCATTGATCAAAACCGCGTGCGTTTTTGTCCCGCCGCCGTCCACACCCAAATATAAATTACGAGATTTTTTTTTTCGTTGCATTAAAAAAAGGGAAAAATGAAAAATGAAAAATGAAAAATGAAAAAATTTCTAACCTGTGGTTATTTAGATAGTTAATCAGGTTCCATAATCTTTGAATACACCAGGTTTTACTTTTTCACTTTTTCACTTTTTCACCTTTTCACTTTAAATTACTTTTTATTTTAGCCATACTTAACATATAATTGAAACTAAAAGATTTTATCAACTCAATAACGTTTGCTAATTGGTATAACTAAAATTAGTATCCATCATAAGAAACTATGGAAATCAGACAACTGAGAGCATTTGTAGCGATCGCCGAAGCCAAAACTTTTACGGCGGGAGCCAAACGGGTGCACGTCACCCAGGCCGCGATTTCGATGCAGATTCGACAAATCGAAGATGAAGTAGGAATTCCGCTGTTTATTCGGACTCCGCGTCGGGTTATTTTGACCGAAGCGGGCGAAAGTCTGCTTGAACGCGCCCGAAAAATTCTGCGGGAGCATGATACAGCCTTGCTCGAAATTGCCGAAATTGCCGGCGCCGAACATGGACGACTGCGTTTGGGAAGTGCTTCGGCCATGTTTGCTACCAGTCAGTTGCCGTCAATTTTGCAACAACTCAAGGAAAGATACCCGCAGGCTGAGATCACCGTCAGTTCAGGGACCAGTGCGGCTTTGGTCGAAAGAATCACGAATGGTGATATTGATGTCGCCTTTGTCTCGCTCCCGGTCGAAGCCTCGAATATTCAAACCGAATTATTATTTAGCGATGAAATTTGCGCGATTGCACACCCTTCGCATCCACTGGCCAAACAAAAAGTAATCAGCGTTGCGACCCTCGCCGGAGAACAGCTTATTTTAGGTGAGCAAGGCGGAAATACACGCCGGCAAATTGACAATTTTTTCCAGCAGGTCGGCGTCAAACCGCACGTCATGATGGAGTTGTCGCGGCAGGAGGCCATCAATCAAATGGTCGAAAACAATATGGGCGTCGGAATTGCGGGTTCAAAAACGGTAGCTAATGAAGTCCGCGAAAACCGACTCGTCTCATGGATGATAGAAGGTGCAGAAATTAAATGGGAACTCGGTTTAGCCAAATTACGCGGCGGTTATTTTTCACCGATTGCGACCGAATTTTCCCGGCTCTGCCGAAACAGTTTTAACGAAAGAGAAAAGGAATTAAAGGCAAAAGGGAAAAGTTAAAAGGAAAAGAGTTAATCAACTTCAATGACATAAGCAGGTCAGCAAAAGTTTGACGACCTTTTGAAAATCAAGAAAAGTTTGCAAATAGCTGATTAACTTGGGTTTTTGGGTTTTCTTCAGTGTCCATTGTCCATTGTTAATTGTGCATTGGTGCTTATCTCGGTATAAAACGCCTTGAAAACGCCAATGTCCTTCTACTTTTTGAGTTTCGTAGCTGACTGCGCCGAATCTTTCGACAATCTCTAAAACGGCTTCCGCTAACCAATCGGAGGGAATATCGCGCCCATCGTTAAATTATAGCGGGAGTAATATCTCGAAACGCCGTAACTTGTTGCTCATAACTGGTTTTTCCTACTACGGTAAAGGGGATATTTTCGTTGGCTAAGGCTTCTAAGGCGGCTTCGGGAACAATATGTTCGCCGGATTTAAGAACTTTTCCCGAAAAACGTCCAAGCAAAAAGCCCAACGCTTTTTTTTCGGTGTCGCGGTCTGGAAATGTAATGGTTATCATAAATTTTGAACTCTCCGAAAATTGATTGTAACATTGTGCTAAAAAATGAAAATTGTTAATTATAAATCGTTAATCGTAAATTGGTGCTTAGTCTTTCTTTTTACCTTTTGCTTTTTGCCTTTTGCCTTTGGTCAGGGTTTGCCTTTAGCAAAGCCCGAAGAGGTTGGAATGTCGTCAGCTAAACTAAAGCAAATAGAAACTTTAGTCTATCGAGACATAGCCGACAAAAAACTGCCGGGGGCGGTTGTGATCGTTGGACGCCGCGGAAAGGTCGTCTATCGCAAAGCCTTTGGGAATCGCTCGTTGGTTCCGACGGTTGAAAAGATGACTCTCGACACGATCTTTGATTTAGCCAGTTTGACCAAAGTCGTCGCCACCTCGACCAGCGTCATGATTTTGCTTGAACGCGGTCAGCTTCGCCTCACTGACACGATTGGAAAGTTCATCCCCGAAATCGAAGATAAAGACGCGAAAACCGTGACCATTCAGCAGCTTCTGAATCACGTTAGCGGTTATCAGCCTGATTTTGATCTGCGGGAAAAATGGCTCGGGCGGGGCGGGATGCTCAATGCTCTTTACAAAGAAAAACTTCGTAATCCGCCCGGCACGCGCTTTGTTTATTCGGATATCGGGTTTATTGTTTTAGCCGAAATTGTTCAAAGAGTAACCAAAAAAGACATTGCGGAATTTGCGGATGAAAATGTTTTTGCGCCTTTGCAAATGGACACATCGGGTTATGGGCGCATCGAAAGCAGCGCAAATGTTGAAAATAGTGGAAATAATTCGGCTATTGTTCCGCTCATTAGAATCGCGCCGACCGAAAATATCAAAGGCCAGCAAAATTATCTCGGCTCAACCTTTGATGGAACTGAAACTCAGGGCAATCGGATCTTGCGGGGACAGGTTCACGATCCGACGGCTTTTCGGATGAGCGGAGTGGCGGGACACGCCGGACTATTTTCGATTGCGGACGACCTTGCCCGATATTGCCAGATGATTCTCAATGGCGGCATTTTGGGACGCTCACGAGTTCTCTCGCCGGCCGCCGTGGCTCTGATGACAAAGCCATTCGTGGTTTCAGAAAACGGTGATGCCCGCGGACTGGGGTTTGATGTGAACTCCTCTTTTTCGCAAAATCGCGGCGAATTTTACCCGCTCGGCTCATTCGGTCACACCGGATTTACCGGAACTTCGATTTGGATCGATCCAACCTCGGAATCTTTTTATGTATTCCTTTCCAACCGCGTGCATCCCGACGGTAAAGGCGATGTTACTCCTTTGCGAGCCAAGATCGGTTCAACCGTGACGAGTGCAGTCAATGATTTGGATTCAGCCAAAATCCGGCAAGCCGAAGTAAATTACTATGCTTCGATTTCGACCCAGATCGAACGATTCAAGTCTCAGATGCGAGCGGCCCAATCCGCCGTCCGCGCTCCGCAATCCGCCATTGTGCTCAACGGCATTGATGTTTTGGAAAAGAATAAATTTAAGGAACTAAGCGGTTTGCGAGTCGGATTGGTGACCAATCACACCGGGCGTAATCGGGCCGGAACCCAGACGATTGACATCCTGAAAGCGGCCGAAAACGTTAAATTGACCGCGCTCTTTTCACCCGAACACGGCATTCGCGGCCAACTCGACCAGGAAAAAATTTCCGACTCGATTGACGAAAAGACCGGTTTGCCGATCTATTCGCTGTATGGCGAAACACGACGACCGAAACCTGAGCAATTAAAAGATCTGGACGTTCTGGTTTTTGACATTCAGGACATCGGAACTCGTTTTTATACATATATTTCCACGCTTCGCAATGTGATGGAAGAAGCCGCCAAAGCCAAAATCAAAGTCATCGTTCTGGACCGCACTAATCCGATCAATGGAGTTGAAATCGAAGGCGCCACGGCCGACGAAGACAAACTTTCATTTATCGCCGCCCATACGATTCCGGTCCGGCATGGAATGACGGTCGGTGAGCTTGCCAGAATGATGAATGCCGAGCGCAAAATCGGGGCGGATTTGACCATTATCAAGATGGAGAATTGGTCGCGGGCCATGTGGTTTGATGAAACCAATCAGAATTGGGTGAACCCGTCGCCGAATATGAGAAGTCTCACCCAGGCCACGCTCTACAGCGGTATCGGACTATTGGAATATACAAATTTATCGGTCGGACGCGGAACGGATACACCGTTTGAAGTCATCGGTGCCCCGTGGCTCGACGGGCAAAAACTGGCACTCTTGCTTAATCAGCGAAATCTCGCCGGAGTTCGTTTTGTGCCGGTCAAATACAAACCGAACGCCTCTGTTTTCAAAGACCAGGACTGCGGCGGTATCAATATCGTCATCACCGAGAGAGAAAAATTTAAGCCCGTCCGGGTCGGTCTGGAAATTGCTTCAGCCCTCAGAATACTTTTTCCAAATGACTGGAAAATTGACAATTACAGCCGGCTCTGGCTGAACGCGGAAGTTTTTGAAAAATTTAAGCAAGGCAAGTCAGTCGAAGAGATCGAAAAGTCCTGGACGGAAAAATTAAATGCTTTCAAAACTCGTCGGGCATCATATTTGCATTACTAATTTTGGTCTTAAAGCTATAACCTTTTTATATAGGACTTTCGCTTGTGAAATGTTATTCAAAGATTAAAAATCAACGTATTTTATCTAAGTATTGTGTTCATTGTGTTTGTAGTTTTACTTAGAAATTCAAATCTAACGATTTTCAATAAAAATAATTCGGTTAAGTCTTT
>JANOEF010000502.1:0-16953 GCA_031413075.1 Acidobacteriota bacterium
CCCCCCGCTACTCGAAACGCTTAAAATCTCTCAAGGTTTAAGGTTAGCTGCCTTGAGATTAGCAACGGCTTTCTGAATGACCCGTTTCATCACTGTGTCAAACATCCGTTGATCATCCACCCCACCGCCGAAACCACCGACAGAAACTTTTGTAGAAGTCTCTTCGGTGCTCAATTCGTCAGACCAGACAGCTTTGCCGGTGGCGGTGTTGACCAGCTGGACTTTAATGGCTGCTTCAAATTTCCTATTACCGGCAGAAAATCCTGGAAGTCCGCCGGGTTTGTTATTTCCATCGTCCGGCAATCCATATTTTGTTACCGTCCCGGTCAACAGGTAATTAACACCCAAAAGCTTCCCGATTTTGACGGCGTTTGCCGCGCTGATTTCTCCGCTCAGGGTGAGATTCTTTTCCTGAAAGAGTTGCTCAAGTTTTTCACGATCAATGACCTGAAACATTTTGGTTCCGATCAGTTCGTTAACAAAGATATCCTGCGTTGCCGCCCCGCCGCCATGCCACCAGAACTGATTATCTGCTTTGTTCGCAAATTCTAAAACTACCAGCTTACCAAGCGGGACAGGCTGAGCCGCGACTACTGGAGTTGGAGCAGCAACCACCGTCGGCGTTGGCTGTGTGACGGGCTTGGGTTGGGTTGTTGGCTGAGCCTGAGTAGTTAGTCCTTTTTTATGTGTCTCAACCTTTGCTTTATCAGCCGCCGAGAGCCCGATACTTATAGTGTTGCCCATAAATTGTTTGGCCTTGGCAAGATTTATCGCTTTTTCAGCATTGCTCACATCAACTTTGACTAATCCGGTCAAAAGCGGTTTGCCATTAACATTGGTTTTGACCAATTGCACGATCGGCGTTTCAATCCCGGCCTGGTTAAAAAATGATTTCAGTTCCGATTCAGTCGCGGTAGCAGGTAAATTACTGACCATCAGTCTCACACTTATGGATTGGGCAAAGGTTGAAAATGCCATCAAACCAATCGTCATACTGATTAGCATCATTTTTTTCATAATTTCCCGATTGTTAAAACCAGTCAAACCTCTCATGGATAGTTCTAAAAAATTAACTACTCTTTCTTTTCTTTTCATTCTTTTCTCCTATTTTTTAACCGACAAATTTGCTCTTTAGTCTTAATAAACGAAAACTGTTAGAAAATCAGGTCATTGATTCGCATCATTTTTTCGCAGTTTTTCTAAGACTTCCACTATTTGATATTCATTTCTAAACTTTGACCTAAATTGCGAAACCGTCGCATTTTTCATTTTTTTACTGTGCTGGGATGCAATAAATTCATTTCGCGTGGTATCCAAACTTTAACTTATCAAAGGATTTTTGACAACATCTTGGCGAAATTTGTAAAACCTAAACTCTTCGAAAAACTCATTAGATCTAACTTGCAATGGTTAAATTTTCCGAGCTTGTTTTAGGATTAAAAAGATTGTGAAACAGGGTTTTCCTATAAAAAATTTCCTCAAATATCGCGTAGCGATTATCTGAGTTTAGGAAGGTTGTCTTTCAAGGCACGGGGCGAGAAAAACAAGATTTTCGTGGCGGAGCTCCGACTGAATCACTTTTTTCAGTTGTCGCTCACGCGACATTTTTGCTTTTTCAACTGGTGCATTCCTTAAAAGAACTGCCTAAATTCATTTTGTCGCTCTGCGACATTAAAGGAAGTTTTTAGAGGAAAGCCCTATATTGTGAAATGCTTATCTCGGCGGGTTAGCTTGTCGGACTTCTGGTGCTAATTAACAAAGCCCGTAAAATCAATTAAATCTCAAACACGAATAAAATCTGTTCAATTATCAAAAATCCCGCTAAAATACTTTTATGAAAGCGTTTTTTCTTTCCTTTTTTGTAACCAATCAAGCAAACAAAAGTTTTATCAGTTTAAGGTTAATCCAATTTTTTGCCTTTTACCTCTTTATTTTTGCCTTTGCGAGTATCGCCGCAGCCCAACCCGTGTGGCAGGCAAAACTCGATGCAAAAGTTCAATTTTATCAAACGACCGACTTCGGTGTTTTGTTGGTCGGGACGGAGAATTCTCTGTATGCGGTTGATGGAAATACAGGCGATGTTATCTGGCGCAGAAAGCACAAAGGATTGGATGAAACCTCGATTTCTACGGTTCCTGATACAGATTTGGTTTTGCTTTCTTTGGACGAAGGCGATAAGTCTCGATTAGAAGCCATTGATTTAATTTCGGGCGATTCCATTTGGCGGAGCGATAAAGTAAAAGGCGATGTGATGCACCTTGCCATTGAGCCGAATAATGATTTGTTGTGCGTGGTTTTAGTCAAAAAAGCGAAGGAAAAATCGGGTGACGAGCTGAAACGTAAACCACAGATTCACGTCTTTTCGCTCTCCAACGGCAAGCAGATTTGGAAAAAAGAAATTGATTCCGAAGTTGAAATGATGCCGGTTGAGTTTGCTGAAAACAAAGAAGTGGCCTTTACGCTCGACAATTATCGTCCACCGATGATGCTGGACGGCAAACTCTATGTTTTTTATGAAGGCGCAACAATTTTCGATTCCCGCACCGGCAAAGAAATTGAACGCGATAGATTTAGAGTTAACGAAAAAGGCTTAGCCCTGACCGAAGCTGATCCGCTTTTCGATGAACAAAATATTTATCTTTCAGGTAGCGGGCGGGTTCGGGCAATTGACCGCCGAAGCGGAAAAACCGTTTGGAAAGCCGATGATTTGGGCGTCACGCCGGAGATGTTTTTGCTCGACAATGTTTTGTATGTGCGAACAGGCGGACAATTTACCCGCATCAAAGATGGCGAGATCGAAGAAAAAGGCTCGTATGGAATCTCGGCGATCGAGACGAGAAAAGGCAAAACTCTCTGGCGTTTCAAGGGAGCAGACAAAGGCTTAACGAATTTCGTTTTTGCCGATTCGCGCTCGATTTTTATTGCCGACAAAGACGATTTGATGCAAATAGATGCGACGAATGGCAAACGAGTCAGCAAAATTGAACACAAAGTCGAAAAGGCGCAATTTGTGACGCAAAACGAAGCCGGACAAATCGTAGTCGGCGGAAAAGATACGCTTTCGGGATTTCAGATTTCAAATTTCAAATTCCAAAAAGTTTGGTCGGTGAAGCACAAAGCTCCGTCACGCGGCATTTTCCGAATTGTCGGAGCTATCGCGCTTCGGGCAACTGCACTCTATTTTCGGTATGGCGGGTTGGCAAGTTCGATTTATGGGTTTGGGCGAGGTGCGTATGGTTTGCGTTCAACGCTTTCGCTACGTTCCAATCTTTTGCAAAATCGGTTTGGCTCATTTGATTTGACGAGTTTAGCGACAAATTATGCTAAAGCCCAGGTTTCCAATCAAATACGGCTTTACGGTGTGATCTCCCGCGCCCGGGATTTTAACGGATTGCAAATCCAGCGTCCAAATCTTATCGGCCGCCTGACGCCCAGTCGCGCTGATGTGCAGGAAAGATTACTTGACCGTCTTGATCCGACCCGGCAGCTCGACAAACTTTCAAACTTTTTACTCAAACGTAAACAGCTGGCCGAATTACGCGGAAACTTTATGTATTTTTACACCGATTTGCCCAAACCTTTTGACAAAAAAGGCTTTGTCGGAGTCAATATCCAAAACGGACAGGACGGCAGATTTATTTTAGTTCCCGAACCCGATTCGCGTTTTGTGACCGATGAGATCAATGGTTTGCTCTATTCGGCGGACGGCAATCGGTTGGCGGCTTTTGATGTGTTGGAGAAGTGATTTAACCGCAGAGACGCAGAGTTTAATTTCGCCCGCGGAAAACACGGAAAAACGCGGAATATGGAAATACGACATGAGAAATAAACATTTTTCACTAAAAATAAATGGATTTATTTCTGTGTCATTCCGCTTTTTTCCGCGGGCAATTTTCTTAATCCGTGTCAATCTGTGTTAATCTGTCTCTAAATTTCGATTCGCTAATTCAAAAACTATGAAAAAGATTCTTTTTGTTTTAACTCTCTGTCTCTGCGTCTCAGCGGTAAATATTTTTGCCCAAAAATCAAAAGAAAAACTTAATCCCGAAATAAACAAAATGTTGAAAGAAATTTCGGCGAAGAATATCGAGGCTTCGATTCGCAAACTGGTTTCGTTTGGGACGCGCAATACGCTTTCCGAACAAGACAATCCGACTCGCGGAATCGGTGCGGCGCGGGATTGGATCTATGCGGAATTTCAAAAATATAGTGCCGATTGCGGAAATTGTTTGGAGGTTGAAAAGCAATCATTTGTGCAGCCGAAAGCTAATCGAATCCCCGAACCGATAACGTTAACTAATGTTATTGCCACGCTGAAAGGCACGACCAATCCCGACAGAGTTTATGTCGTTTCGGGCCATTACGATTCGATGTGTACTTCGCCGACCGATGCCAAATGCGATGCACCGGGTGCCAATGATGACGCTTCCGGGACGGCGACGGTGATGGAAATTGCGCGAGTTATGTCGAAACGAAAATTTGATGCGACTATAGTTTTTATGGCTGTTCCGGGTGAAGAACAAGGGCTTTTGGGGGCGGCCTACTATGCTCAACAAGCGGTGGAAAAGAAAACAAATATCGAAGCAATGTTCACTAATGATATTGTCGGCGGAGCAATGAAGTTTAAAAATTCACCCGACCGCAATAAAGTCCGTGTTTTTAGCGAAGGCGTGCCTTCTAATGAAACCGAACAGCAGGCAAATACCCGTCGCAGTGTGGGCGGTGAGAACGATTCCGCCTCGCGGCAGCTGGCTCGTTATATCAAAGAGCAATCGGATAAGTATCTGCAAAAATTCAGCGTTTGGATGATCTATCGGCGTGACCGATACGGACGCGGCGGCGATCACATTCCTTTTGTCGAGCGTGGTTTTGCCGGAGTTCGGATTACCGAACCAAACGAAGACTACACCCGCCAACATCAAAATCTGAGAACTGAAAACGGAATAAACTATGGCGATTTGCCAGACTTTGTTGATTTTGAATATGTGGCCAATGTCTCCCGCGTCAATCTGATTTCGTTGGCGAGCCTGGCACTTGCCCCGGCTAAACCGAAAAATGTGGCGATCGTCACCGCTCGTTTGACCAACGACACCGATTTGAAATGGGATGCCAATCCGGACGCAGATCTTGCGAGTTACGAAGTTGTATGGCGCGACACGACCAGCGCAGTCTGGACAAATTCGTTAAATGTCGGAAATGTAACAAATTACACAGTCAAAGAAATGTCCAAAGACAATTACTTTTTCGGAGTGCGGGCAGTGGACAAAGACGGTAACAAAAGTCCGGTTGTTTATCCGCGACCGGGCAGATAAAATTTTGAGACGGCTTCCCGGTTTTGAGTTGAAATCAAAAAAAAGAATGGGACACGGATTTTCGCGGATAAAGCGGATTGACGCTGATAAATTTCAATCACTTTGCCGGAAATTGAGAAACAGTTTCAAAACACCTGCGAAAATCTATTGAATCTGTGTTTATCCGTGTCTTATTTCCCAAGATTATTATCAACTCAAGGCTCAGATTATGTTATCTTGATAATCAACAAAACTATGAACGAAAAAACTTATGAACATGATGAATCGCGGCGTGATTTTTTGAAGAAAACGGCGGCCGTTGGAGCGGGAGTAATGGCGTTTGAACTTTTTGAGACCAGCGAAGTTTTGGCCGAAGTTCCAGAATATGTGACGAATCCGCCCGCCGATGCTGTTCCAATCAAATTAAACATCAACGGAGCAGAAAAATCGGTTTCGATTGATACTCGAAGTAGTCTGTTAGACACTTTGCGCGAAAGGTTAGATTTGACCGGTTCAAAAAAAGGTTGCGACCATGGACAATGCGGAGCCTGCACCGTAATTATTGATGGCCGTCGGCAATTGTCTTGTCTAACGCTGGCGGTCATGTGCGACGGCAAGAAAATCACGACGATTGAAGGTCTGGCAGACGGCGATAAACTTCATCCGATGCAACAGGCTTTTCTCGACTACGACGGTTTTCAATGCGGTTACTGCACTCCCGGGCAAATCTGTTCAGCTGTGGCGATGCTGGACGAAGCCAAAAACGGTGATGCGAGCCAGGTCACCCAAAACCTATCTGTCAAAGCCGCCAACCTAAAACTTTCGGATGACGAAATTCGCGAGCGAATGAGCGGAAATCTTTGCCGTTGCGGAGCTTATCCGAATATTGTTGACGCGATTAAGGAAGTGAGCGGTAAGCAGTGAGCAGTAAGCAGTAAGCAGTGAGGAGTGAGCAGTCAAATTCAATCAAAATCTGGCCACCGATCACAGACCACTTCTTAGAAAATATGAGCAGTAAGAAGTAAGCAGACTGCGTTTTTACCGCTCACTGCTCACTGCTTACAGACCACTTTTGAAAAATATGAAACCATTCAATTTTACCAGAGCAAATTCTGCCAATGAAGCCATCAAACTTTTGCAGCCGGACGGGAAGTTTATTGCGGGCGGAACAAATTTAATTGATTTAATGAAGGAGGGAGTTTCCCAACCTTCGCAATTAGTTGATATTCAACGACTTCCGCTTTCAACTATTCAGGCAGCAAAATCGGGCGGAGTCTCGCTCGGAGCCTTGGCGAAAAACTCCGACACGGCAAATCATCCTTTGATTCGGACAAAATATCCGCTCTTAACACAGGCCATTTTGGCCGGTGCTTCCGGGCAAATCCGCAATATGGCGACCAACGGCGGCAACCTTTTGCAACGGACGCGTTGTGTCTATTTTTATGACGTGGCAATGCCTTGCAACAAACGTGAGCCGGGTTCAGGTTGCGGTGCATTGGAAGGTTTGAACAAAAATCACGCCATTTTAGGTTGGTCGGAAAATTGTGTCGCCACATTTCCGAGCGATATGGCCATTGCACTCGCCGCTTTGAACGCGAAGGTCAAAGTTTTGGGCAAAGGCGGCAAGGAACGAATGATTGATTTCGTCAATTTTCATCGTTTGCCCGACAATGATGCCACCAAAGATAATAATCTGAGCCAAGGCGATTTAATTATCTCAATCGAACTGCCGAAAACAGGTTTACCGACTAAATCTCATTATCTGAAAATAAGAAACCGTGCAAGTTACGCCTTTGCGTTGGTTTCGGTAGCCGCAATTTATGAATGGAAAGGAAATATCATAATGAACCCGCGAATTGCACTCGGCGGAGTTGCTCATAAACCCTGGCGTGCTTTTGAAGCGGAGAAGTTTTTGTCCGGCAAAACGGCAACGGAAGAAAATTTTAAACAAGCCGCCGAAATTGCTCTCAAAGATGCCAAACCTTTATCACAGAACGCTTACAAAATTACATTGGCCAAGCGAGCGATTGGGCGGGCGTTGAAAATGGCGAATGGGAAGTAAAATTATGAAAATATTATTAATGTTTTTGATGACTCTGATCTTTTCGGTGAGCATTTGTTCACAGGACATTTCAGGCAGTTGGATTGGCACCTTGGAGACCCAAGGAACTAAGCTGCGTTTGGTTTTTAATATTACCAAAACTGCAAATGGATATAGTTCAAAGATGGACAGTCCTGACCAAGGCGCGAAGGATATTCCGGTAAAATCTACGACTTTTGAAAACTCCAGGCTTAATATTGATATGTCCAATCTTGGAATTGAATATTCAGGTCAGTTTAATACGGAAAGCATAATAATTGGAATGTTTAAGCAAGGCGGGGTTGCGGTTCCGTTAAATCTAAAGAGAGGCGAAATTGCCGCCCCACTTCGACCGCAGGAACCCAAGCCGCCGTTTTCTTATTACTCGGAAGACCTCAAGTTCTTTAACCCGAAAGCAAAAATCAATCTTGCCGGAACGCTCACTTTACCGAAAAAAGACGGCAAGTTTCCGGTCGTAGTGATGATTACGGGAAGCGGTCCGCAGAATCGAAATTCGGAAATGCTTGGACATAAATCATTCTTGGTAATCGCCGACTATTTGGCCAAAAATGGAATTGGTGTCTTGCGTTTTGATGATCGGGGAGTTGGCGCATCCGAAGGAAACTTTGCGACGGCGACATCAGCTGATTTTGCGACAGATGTGGAAGCGGCGGTTGGCTTTTTGAAAACACGAAAGGAAATTAACGCCAAAAAAATCGGCCTGGTCGGACATAGCGAGGGCGGAATGATTGCTCCGATGGTTGCAGCGAAGTCGAAAGATATTGCTTTTATTGTGCTTTTAGCGGGACCGGGAATTGGCGGAAGCGAAATTCTTTTGTCGCAGCTGGAAACCTTAAATAGAGCTGCCGGGTTGAGTGAAGCAGATGTTCAACTTGGCAACAAGTTTAATAAGGGTGCTTTCGATATTGTCAAGAACGAGACCATAGCATCTGAGTTTGAAAAAAAGCTAACGAGTTATTACCAGGAATTCAAAATCTCTAAAAACATCCTGACGTCACCCCTCTCGCAATTATCATCACCTTGGTTTCAATTTTTTATGAGACACGATCCAAAACCTGTTTTAATGGCTGTTAAGTGTCCTGTTTTGGCCTTAAATGGCGGAAAGGATTATCAAGTTCCTCCCAAAGAGAATCTTCAGGCGATTAGTCAATCATTAAAAATCGGAGGAAATAATAAGGTTACAACGAAAGAATTTCCTACTTTGAATCATCTTTTTCAAGAAAGTGAAACAGGCTTGCCGACTGAATATGGAAAGATCGAACAAACTTTTTCGCCGATTGCGTTGAAGGAAATTTCTGACTGGATAAATAAAAAGAAGAAATAAAGAGATCAATTGCTTGAAAAGAATATTTTTCGATTAAAATTTTATGGCAGACGATGTAAAAATTGCTCCAAATCGGGTTGACGGCGTGGCAAAAGTAACCGGCAAAGCGAAATTTATCGCTGAGTTTAAGTTTGTTAATTTGGCTCATGGTTATCTAGTGCAAAGCACGATTGCCAAAGGGAAGGTTTTGCAAATTGAAACTACTCAGGCAGAAAAACAAGCGGGTGTTATTAAAATCTTTACGCATCTCAACACGCCAAAAAATTTAGTCCAGCCCGGACCGGCTGATTTTTTTGACGAAAACAGCCGTCAGCATTTACCACTCACTTCCGTTGAAATTCTGTTTAATGCTCAACCGATTGCACTTGTCGTGGCCGAAACTTTCGAGCAAGCACGTTTTGCCGCTTCGTTTGTGAAAGTTAAATACGAAAAAGCGGCTTTCACCACCGATTTCAGCCAAAATTTAGATAAAGGTTTTGTGCTAGGACAATCAACTCCTGATCGCGGAAAGCCGACTGAAGCTTTTGCGAATGCCGAGGTAAAGATCGAAGCAAAATACACCATTCCAATCGAGCATCACAACGCCATGGAACCGCACGCTTCGATTGCAAATTGGGAAAATAATAAACTTACGATCTACGACAAAACTCAAGGCGTGACCGGAGTCCGTGATTATTTAGCCAAGGTTTTTGCGTTTCCCAAAGAAAACATTACGGTGCTTTCGCCCTTTGTCGGCGGGGCTTTCGGAGCGGCTTTGCGTCCCACGCCGAACACATTTTTATCGGCGTTAGCTTCGCGTGAACTGAAACGCCCGGTCAAACTCGTCTATGCGCGCCGACAGCTTTCTTCCGCTTACGGTTATCGCCCGTTTGCAAGTCAGACCGTCAAACTCGCCGCCGAAAAAAGCGGAAAACTGACTTCGATTATTCACGAATCTTTCGCAAACACTTCGTCTTTTGAAAATATGAACGAGAGCATTTCGGAAAATTCGCGTTCGCTCTATGCTTGCTCAAACGTCAAAACCGTCACTAAACTCTTCAAAACGGATTTGCCGACACCTTTTTGGATGCGTGCGCCGGGAACTGTCACGGCAATGTTCGCACTAGAATCGGCGATGGACGAATTGGCTTATGAACTCAAAATTGATCCGCTCCAATTACGTTTGATCAATTACGCCGAAGTTGACCCGGACAACGGCAAACCTTTTTCCAGTAAAGAGTTACGCAAATGTTATGCAGAAGCCGCGAAAAGATTCGGCTGGGAAAAACGCAACCCCGAACCGCGTTCAACCAAAGACGGAAACTGGCTGGTTGGCTGGGGAATGGCAACCGGAACCTGGGGGGCTTTTCTCGCTCCGTCATCCGCTCGCGTCACTTTGAAAGCCGATGGAACTGCGCTCATCGAAAGCGGCACAACCGACATCGGCCCCGGCACTTACACCACAATTTCAATCATCGCATCAAAAACTCTCGGCTTGCCAATCGAACGAGTAAAATTCGTCCTGGGCGACAGCAATTTGCCCGCCGCACCTGCTCAGGGAGGTTCGTTGACTACCGCCAGCGTTGGAACTGCGGTGCAGGAATGTTCACAGATTGTGCTGAAAAAGTTGTTCGAGTTGGCAAAACTAGAAAACGTAAAATTTGAAGATGTAAAAATTGAAAACGGCAGCTTCGTCAAAAAAGACGGCGAAAAAGTTCTTTTTACCGAAATTCTGCAAAAGAACAAACTTCAACAATTGGGCGAAACCCACACGACCAACCCGAATTACGGCGAGCGCGGAAAATACTCGACGGCTTCGCACGGAGCCCAGTTTGTCGAGGTCAAAGTTGACGAAGAAATCGGAGTCGTCAAAGTTACCAAAGTCGTTGAATTAACCGCCGCCGGCAAAATCATCAATCCGAAAGGCGCAAAATCGCAGGAAATCGGCGGAGTCGTCTGGGGGATCGGAATGGCTTTGCACGAAGAAACCCAAATTGACCACCGCTACGGACGCATTATGAATCCCGATTTAGGCGGTTACTATGTCCCAACCAACGCCGACATTTTAGACGTTCAGACCGGCTTTGTCGAAGAAATTGATTTGATAGTTAATCCATTGGGCGTCAAAGGTTTAGGCGAACTCGGAATGGTCGGAATTCCCGCCGCGATTGCCAATGCGATTTATCACGCGACGGGGAAAAGGATGAGAGATTTGCCGATTACGGTGGATAAATTGTTGGTAGGCTAGGATTTAAGAGGTTTTATGAGAAAAATAATTTACTCAATCGAATTGACGGCGTTGCAAAAGTAACAGGCAAGTATGGAATTAGAAAAAACTAAAGATAATTATCAGGAACTTATCACACAGATTTCTAATACCTATTTGGAAGGTCAGAAAAATGCGGTTATCGCGGTTAATAGTTTTTTGGTCGAAACATATTGGCAAATCGGACGCTATATTGTTGAATTTGAACAAGACGGACGAGTAAAAGCTGAATACGGAAAAGAGTTGCTCAAAAAATTGTCGGTAGATTTGTCAACTGCTCATGATAAAGGATTTAGCCTCAGTAATATTTATATGATGAGGCAGTTTTTTATCAAATACCCAAAATTCCAGACACTGTCTGGAAAATTCAAACGTCTTTCGTGGTCACATTTTTGCGAACTGATTCCCATAGATGATGAATTGGAAAGAAAATTTTATGAAACTCAAAGCCAACTTGAAAATTGGACAGCCAGAGAACTGAAACGTCAGAAAAAATCATCACTATTTCTACGTTTAGCGGCTTCAAAAGATAAAGATGGAATTCTTAGACTCGCCAACAAAGGACAGATTATTGAAAAGCCTACCGATTTAATCAGAGAGCCTTACGTTTTAGAGTTTTTGAAAATTCCTGAACCATACCATTTGAGCGAAACCGAACTTGAAAAACGTTTGATTGATAATTTACAGCATTTTTTGCTTGAACTCGGAAAAGGTTTTGCATTTATTGGCAGACAATATCGGATAACTTTGGGCAATGTTCACTAGTTTTCTATCATCGAATTCTCAAATGTTTTGTGCTGATTGACCTCAAAAAAGAAAAAGTAAGTTACGAAGCGGTTGGGCAGATGAATATGTATTTGGGATATTTTGAAGCGGAAGAAAATACCGAAGGCGATAATCCGCCAATTGGAATTGTTTTGGCAAAAGAAAAAGACGATTTACTTGTCCAATATGCGATGCACAATATTTCTTCGCAATTGTTTGTCAGCAAATACCAACTCTATTTGCCGAATAGAGACGAGTTAAGGCAGTTGATTGAAAAACAACTGCAGAGCGAGGTTTTATGAGGAAAATATTTCACCGATTCTTCACGATTGTTGCGATAGTTTTGGTGGGTTTGGTGTTGGCTAATGTGGCGAGGGCGTGCTCGTGTTCGGAAAGACCGACAATGGATTTAGAGTTTTAAGATGCTTGAAGGCGAAATAGGAGTTTTATACGGCTCAATTTACAAGGGAGATTTGAAAGGTTGTGCTAATTTGCAAAAAATTAGCACAACAAATCAGAAAATTTTCGGAATAGATTTTGAATATGTGAAGACATACTCCATATCAATAAACGCTGATAAAAATTTAGACGGAATTATTTTGAAATTTCCATTTCCAGCTTGCAAAAAAACGAAAAGGGATTAAACCAACTTTATGACAGACGACTTAAAAGATGCACCCAATCGCGTGGATGGTGTTCTAAAAGTAACCGGCACAGCGAAATATATCGCCGAATGGAATTTTCCAAATTTGGCGCACGGCTATTTGATTCACAGCACGATTGCCAAAGGCAAAATTCGGGCGATTGATACGAGTGAGGCGGAAAAACAAGCGGGTGTGATCAAGGTTCTGACGCATTTAAACACGCCGAAATTTGCCAAAGCGGAAAATGACCGTTCACATCGCCCATTGCACAATGCTGATATTTTGTTCAGCGGACAGGCGATTGGCGTGGTCGTGGCGGAAACTTTTGAGTCAGCGAGGTATGCGGCTTCGCTCGTCAAAGTTACTTACGAAAAAGAAACGCCGAATACAGATTTTCGCAAGCTTTTGGATAAAGCAGTAACTCCCCGCACAGTTCCGAATCGCGGAAATCCCGACGAAGCGTTTGCCGCCTCGCCCGTCAAAATCGAAGCCGAATATTCGATTCCGATTGAGCATCACAACGCCATGGAACTTCACGCATCGGTAGCAAATTGGGAAGGAAATAAGCTGACGATTTACGATAAAACGCAGGGAGTAAATGGAGTTCGCGGACATTTGGCAGGAATTTTCGGGATTCCACCCGCAGATATTAATGTGCTTGCCCCGTTTGTCGGAGGCGGATTTGGAGGCGGATTGCGCCCCTCGCCAAACGCATTTTTGACCTCTCTGGCGGCTCGTGAAACCAAACGACCGGTAAAACTTGTCTATTCGCGCCGACAGGTTTTCACGGCTCACGGCTACCGCCCCTTTTCGATTCAAAAAATCAAAATGTCGGCGGATAAAAACGGAAAATTGACCGCCATCATTCACCAAGCGGTTAATAATACTTCTTCGAATGAAGACAGAGCCGAAGGAATTACCGGCATTTCGCGGACGATGTATGCTTGTCCGAATGTCAAAACCGAAGGAAAGTTTATCCGCACCGATATGCAAACTCCCCAGGCGATGCGTGCGCCGGGAACGGTGACGGGAATGTTCGCACTCGAATGCGCTTTGGACGAATTGGCTTACGCGCTCAAGATTGATCCGCTCGAGATGCGTTTGATCAATTATGCCGAAGTTTCTCCGGAAGACGGCAAACCGTTCAGCAGTAAAGAATTACGCAAATGCTACGCAGAGGCGGCAAAGCGTTTTGGTTGGGAAAAACGCAAGCCTGAACCGCGCTCGATGAAGGATGGAAATTGGCTCGTCGGGTACGGAATGGCGACGGGAACCTGGGGTTCGGCGTGGCTTCCGGCATCGGCAAGAATCACTTTGAAAGCAGACGGAACGGCTTTGATCGAAAGCAGCGTGACTGACATCGGACCGGGAACTTATACTGCTCTTTCCATTATCGCCTCGAAAACTTTGGGATTGCCTTTGGAAAAAATCAAAGCCGTTTTGGGTGACAGTAACTTGCCGAATGCTCCGGTTCAAGGTGGTTCGTTTACTACCGCCAGCGTCGGAACAGCAGTTCAAGAAGGCGCGCAAATCGTTCTCAAAAAACTGTTTGAAATGGCAAAATTCGGTGATTACAAATTTGAAGATTGCAAAATTGAGAACGGAAAATTCGTTACGAAAGACGGTAAAAGCATGTCGTTTGTCGAAATTTTGCGGAAAAACAATCTTCCGCAACTAGCCGAAACGCACACGACTAATCCGAACACTGCAGAGCGCAGCAAATACACCATCGCCTCGCACGGAGCGCAATTTGCCGAAGTCAAAGTTGACGAAGAACTCGGCATTGTCCGGGTAACCCGGGTCGTTGAAATTACAGCGGCGGGTAAAATCATCAGTCCGAAAACAGCACATTCGCAGGAATTGGGCGGAGTTGTCTGGGGGATCGGAATGGCTCTGACCGAAGAAACTCAGGTTGATCATCGCTATGGGCGGATTATGAATCCGAATTTTGCCGGATACTATATTCCGGCTCACGCCGACGTTGTAGGCGTTGATACAGGCTTTGTTGAGGAAATAGATACAATCGTTAATCCATTGGGTGTCAAAGGTTTAGGCGAACTCGGTATGGTCGGAGTTCCTGCCGCCATCGCTAATGCAATCTTTCACGCAACCGGGAGACGGTTCAGAGATTTGCCAATTACGCCTGATAAATTGATTTAGAAAATTATTGCCGGAGCTAAAAAATAAAATGGTTTTACGAATGAACTTTTAGTGATATAAAGTTCGTATATCTATGACTACCATGAGCAGGATTATGAAAATAAAGAACGTATAACATTAATTGAGCTGATGAAAAACGCGGATGAAATGTGTATCAAATGTGTTGATCAATTTCAAAATGAGAGTCAGATGAGTAAAGTTAGTTGAAATGTTAAAATCAATACCCAGATAATCATAGTTACTTTTGCTTTTTTTTTGCTATCATAACCAACGGAGGTAAAAGATGAGCCAAACTTTAGAAGCAATATTTGACGGCGTGGTTTTTCGCCCTGATAAACCTGTCGAATTACAACCGAATACCCGTGTCCAAATTGTCGTGACGGCTAAATCCACGACAGAAAAGAAATCTCAGACGCTTGGCGAATTGATTGACGATTGTTTCAAAGATGTGCCGTCCGAAGTGATGGACAAACTCCCCGAAGATGCTTCGCTTAACCTCGACCATTATCTTTACAACGCACCGAAAAAATGAACGAAGAAATCTTTGTTGACACACTCTATTTGGTTGCCCGACTCAATCCCAAAGACCAATGGCACAAAGCGGCGTTGGAAATTGAACCTTATCTCAAAAACAAAAAGTTGGTCACAACCGAAACGGTTTTGATTGAACTGCTCAATTATCTCGCCGAATTTCCCCCGCAAATGTGCGAAGCCGTTGCCAGATTTACCAAGTTGGCTTTAGATGGAAATGTGGTCGAAGTCGTTTTTCACACGCACGATGCTTTTTTGCAAGGCTTAGAACTTTACGAAAATCGGCTCGATAAAGGTTACAGTTTGATTGATTGTATTTCGATGTTGGCAATGCGTGAACGAGGAATTCACGAAGCCCTCACGCACGACCATCATTTTGAGCAAGAAGGATTTACGATTCTGCTTTAAGTTTTCGGTAATTGATTTAAATTACGGATTACGAAAGACGAATTACGAAAGGTAATTGGTAATTGGTAATTGGTAACTGGTAACTGGTAATTGGTAATTGGTAATTGGTAATTGGTAATTGGTAATTGGTAATTGGTAATTGGTAATTGGTAATTGGTAATTGGTAACTGGTAACTGGTAATTGGTAATTGGTAATTGGTAATTCGTAATTCGTAATTCGTAATTGGTAATTGTTAATTATCAATCACGCCGTCATCTTCGTTCGGTTGTTCTTCGCATTCTTCGTCGTTGAAGTCTTTATCTCCGTCGTCATCGTCCCGAAAACACATGGTATCGTCGCCGCCCTTCCAATCGCCGATATCCATCAGATAACTGTCCGCCGTGCCGATGTTGAGATCGTTTTGTTCATAAACATCTTCGCTTCCGTCCGGGTTGATGCGGATCAGATCAATGTCATATTCATCCTCGTTGTTATCGTCATCGCTGAAATAAAGTTTGAGATTTTCAAAGTCAAAGTTGTAACCCAGCGTTTCGTCGGCAAACAGTTCAACCCCGTCAATTCGGGCAATGTAGCTCGCACTTTCGGGCTGTTCATCATCATCAAAGGCATAAAAAACTTCGGGCGTTTCGCCGTCTGAGCTTCCTTTAAATGTTATTTCCTCGCCGTCAAAAGAAATGGTCGCTTCCAGAATTTCGTCGGGGTCGAGTCGAATATCATTAAAACCAACCACAAAACCCGGGGCGGCGAAAACAAAATCCATGGTGCTTTTGCGCTCCAGCTTCTCACCCGAAAAAACGATTTTATAAGGTTGTCCGGTGTCTTGGTAGGGAAACGTAAAATGCGGTAAATCTATTCCGAAACCGCCTTTCAAAAGTTGCGGATTGCCGTTTGGAATTTCATCATAAAACTGGTTGTCATCAGGGTCGTAGCCGATGCGTCTGCCCCGCCCGTCGGTGATCAGCATATCACCTTCGCCGGTTAGAAAGAATCCGGCATCTTCACCGTCTTCATCCTGGATCAAAAGTTTGGGTTGATATGAGGCTTTAGCAAAAACAGGCAGGCCGAAAGTTTTGGCTTGCGCGCCGCAACCAGCTTCCCGGTCTTCGGCAAAATGAACATCGAAACATTTGTTTTCACGCCAGGATGTCGCTGTCAGTTCGATCGTTTCCGAGTTGTCATCGCCGATATAATCTGGTTTGCCCCGAGGATTTTTGCCGGCTGTGTAAGTCCAGCGGTGCGGCGCTGTTTTGTCCACCAAAACAAATCGCGTTTCGGCCGGATAATTGTTGTCGTAAACATGGATTTTGTATTGATTTCCGGCGTCCTCAACCGCGAAAGGTGTGACCGCGTGGCCATCTTTACGAGTCCCGTTTGTATATTTCCAAATCCCCAACAGATACGTTTCGCTTTGATCGTTCATTGAATCAATCAACATTCGGACAACGCCCGAAGCCCCAAGCCGGGCCGTGGCGACCGTCGGTTC
>JANOEF010000503.1:0-7176 GCA_031413075.1 Acidobacteriota bacterium
AAAGACTTAACCGAATTATTTTTATTGAAAATCGTTAGATTTGAATTTCTAAGTAAAACTACAAACACAATGAACACAATACTTAGATAAAATACGTTGATTTTTAATCTTTGAATAACATTTCACAAGCGAAAGTCCTAATTAAGATGTTATGACGAAGTTTTCATGATAATCTCGCGTAATAACTCTAGGAGTGTAATAAATGAATTCACAACCCGAATTTTTTCTTAAACGACATAGTTTTTGGCTAATTATTTTGGCTTTCTTTTTTTTCGGTAATCAGATTTTTGCTCAAACCGATGGTCCGAAATCGCGCGACATCGTCCCGGTTTTTGAAAAGACGAGACCATCCGCCCCATCCAACAAAAATTCGGGTAATTCTCCGGTCCCCGGCAAAAGTAAAAAGCCGACCTATAAGCGGATTTCGACGCGCCCGAGTTCCGCCAAAATCAGCAAAACGGATCGTCCCGGCAAGCGTCCGGCAAAACCTGCCCAACCTGATATTCCTGCAAGCCGTGCCGAACAAATCGGAATCACGCTCTGGCAAATAAAGGGAAATATTCCTGAAAGAGTTTCGATTGATACCATCTTTAGTCCGTTTGATCGAGTGCGTTTGTCGGTTGAAAGCTCTCGGCGCGGATATATCTACATCATTAATCAGGAATTGCGCGCTGATGATACGGCCGGAAATGCTCGTCTGATTTTTCCGAGCCTCAAGGTTCGCAACGGCGCCAATTTGATCGTGCCCGGAAAGCCTATCGAAATACCTAATTTGAACGGCAGTCCATTTTATTTTGAGTTTCGCCCACAGACTGAAAGCTCCGCCATCGCCGAAATGCTGATCGTGATCATTACGAATCAACCGATTCCGGGTTTGGAAATCAGCGATCAGCCCGGCTTGATTCCTGAAAACACGTTGAACAGTTGGCGGACAAAGTGGGCGGGACGCACCGAAATTTTTGAAGCTGAAGAAAACTCAAAATCCTACACTCAAAAAGAACGCCAGGCGGCCGCCGGCGAGTCTTCACTGACCGGAGATGACCCGTTGCCGCAGACCATATTTATGGTTGAAGCCAATCGTAATTCCGGGTCTCTGATCACGGTTCCGCTCTGGTATGCCGCCCGTTAAGCAGACAGACAATTTATCGTTGTAAATATATGTTTAAGAAAAAGTTTTACACCGGATTATTATTTTTGGCTCTCGTTCAGTTGTCAATGGCGAGCGTCGCGGCACAATCGCGCGGGGTAGGAGTCAAAATCAAATCTAATGACGGACAGACCAAAGAAGTTAAGCTTTACGAGGGCAGTTATGCGCTGGTGATCGGTGAAAGCAAATACACTAATGGCTGGGACCCGCTGCCCGGAGTTTCAAGTGATGTGATCGCGGTCAGGCAAATACTGGAGAGCCGCGGTTTTAAAGTCGAAACGGCTGAAAACGTCAACAGCCGTGATTTTGAGGCGCGGATCAAACAATTCATTGATGATTACGGTTATCAGGCGAACAATCGGATCCTGATCTATTATGCCGGACACGGACATACGCTCAAATCAAGCGGTGACGGACGAGAACTGGGCTATGTGGTTCCGGTGGACGCCCCGAATCCGGCCGGGGATGAAACGGAATTTCGCCGGAAGGCAATCTCAATGGACAAAATTCAGACTTTTGCTAAAGAGATTCAGTCGAAACACGCAATGTTTATTTTCGACAGTTGTTTTTCGGGGAAATTGGTTTCACGAAATTCGATTGTCATCCCGCCGATCATCGAAGAGAGTGTGGCGTTTCCGGTGAGGCAATTCATCACGGCGGGAGCGGCGAATCAGCCAGTACCGGATGAATCAATCTTTCGGCGATCATTCGTGAGGGGATTAGAAGGCGAGGCCGACCGAAACAGAGACGGATATATCACCGGAACGGAGTTGGCAGATTTTCTGAAAGAGAAAGTCACCAATTACAGTAATCGGGCGCAAACCCCGCAATATGGAAAGATCAATGATATTGAACTGGATAAAGGTGATTTTGTCTTTCCTCTTTCGGGCGCTATGGCTCCGGTTAGTTCGGCCACTAATGCGCCGGTAATGAATGAACCTCCCGTGTCTGCAGGTGACCCAATTTCTCTGGCAAATCAGTCTCTGACCCAAATTAAACTGGGTAATTATACCCGGGCCCAAGAACTTTCAAACCGGGCTTTGCAAATAAACAGCAATTTGGCGTTGGCATTAGCTGTCAGCGGATGGGTAAAAACGAGAAACGGCGACATGCCGGGAGCGCGTATTGATCTGGAAAAAGCTGTTCAAATTGAGCCGGCCAATTCGTTGGCTCGATCTCGATTGGCCAATGTTTATAACATATTGAACGAAAAGGACTTAGCGGAATCGAATGCCAATCAAGTGTTGGAACAATTGGTTTCGCCAAAAACAGATCTTGAATACTTTACCAAAGGAAATGTAAATATATACCTAAAAAAGTCGGACGAGGCTATTGCGGATCTCTCCAAAGCGATTGAACTTAATCCTGATTTTGCAGCCGCCTATCATAACCGCGGACTTCTTTACCAAGGAAAAAAGCAAGATGACCAGGCGATTTCCGATTTGACGAAAGCGATTGAAATCAATCCTAACTTTTCAACTGCCTACTTAAACCGCGGAATTACTTACCGTAATAAACAGCTTTACGACCAGGCGATTGCGGATTTGACGAAAGTGATTGAACTTGATCCTAAATTTTCAGATGCTTACTTCAATCGCGGAAATACTTACGCTGCCAAACGTCAATACGATCAAGCGATCGCAGATTACACGATAGTGATTGAACTCAATCCTAATATTTCAAATGCCTTCTATAATCGCGGAATTGCTTACCGTACTAGACAGCTTTACGATCAGGCTATCTCGGATTTGACGAAAGCGATTGAACTTGATCCTAAATATACAGCCGCCTACGGTAGTCGCGGAATTGCTTACTTTGAAAAACGTCAATACGACCAGGCTATCGCAGATTATACTAAATCGATAGAACTTGATCCTCGATCTAAATCTGTCTACCATAACCGCGCGGTTGCCTACTATAACAAACAGTCTTTTGATCAGGCGATCGCGGATTACACGAAAGTGATTGAACTTGATCCTAAATATGCCAATGCTTACTATGGTCGCGGAGTTACGTACAATAGTAAACAGTTTTTCAACCAGGCGATCGCGGATTACACCAAAGCCATTGAACTTGATCCTAAGTTTACAATTGCCTACGATTCTCGAGCTTTTTCATATAAGCAAATAGGCCGCGAGGATTTGGCAGCGGCGGATCGCCTTAAATACAAAGAGTTAGGCGGTCAATAGGATTTTGGTCGGGCCTAATTTACAGCGTCGAAGTGGTATCGGGAATGAACAGAGGGTGGCGTGTTAATCGATTCACGCCACCCTCAACTTTTAAATTCTGTATAGTGAAAGGCAGGTACTCGAAAAAAAATTCAACTTCCGACACTCTCCTTAACTGACGCGTTTCCGCCTTTTAGCCATAGATCAGTTTAACCTCCGCTTTAGTTAACCCGATTCGAGTCGGCCATTTTTTGGGCTTTGGCATTGGCGTTCGGCAGAGCTGCATCAACCTCGAAATCAATATGTTCGTATCCCGCCAACCCTTTGATAAGCAAGGACTGCCCGATTATTTTGGGTTTGAACTCGTCGCTGTCTTCATCGTATTTATTGATTCTGACGATAATTGCAAATGGTTTGCCGTTGGCCATTCGCCATTCGATTTTCTTTGCCGGTACCCTTCCGATCCGATGACTGACGAGACCGATAACTGATTGTCCCTTTTCAGCCCGATAGTGCTCGTTTGCCGCGCTATAATCTATATGTATTTGATACCCGCCGAATCCTTTACAAACGAGCGGCATATCCTGACCTTCGCCAACCGACTTGAATTTGTTTCGGCAATCCTTGTTTAAGTCCGTGTAAACACTCGAAAAAGTCTGCGCCTTCGCTGACAGGCAAAGCGCAAAGCTCAACATTAAAAAAAGTAGTAGTTTTTTGTTCATTTTTAATCTCCTTGTTTTGTTATGGTTGCCAAGATAAATCTTATTTTGGCAGCAAAGTTCCTTTCTTGAAAAATCTAATCATCCGTGATTATTCTTAAAACTCGTTTCATCATCAGATCACCACATTTTGAATACGCGATATCCGGAATAAAAACTTGTCAGCCTGGGGCGAAATTTCTTAAAATTTTATTTTGGAAAGATGTTCTTAATGATTTTCACAAACTGTTTTAAAGTCCGCAACTCGTTTGTAATTCTTTGACCTCAACATCTTTGCCGCCTTTAATTTGTGTGACCCAGGCGCCGCTGCCTTCGTAATATTCGCTGAACATTATGATCTCCATTTGTTTGTCTCCATTGAGATCGGCAATGGCAGAAACCTCAAAACGGCTCGGCGCCCCAAATTCTATATTCTTTTTGACAAAATCACCCCCCAGCATCAGAGTGACGACTTTTCCGGCGACAATTTTTCTGACCACCACAAACGAATAATCTCCGGCTTTGGCGCGTGGTTGCATATTTCCCCGGAAAGAACTGGCGGTTAAAATAACTTCATCCACTCCATCGCCTTCGAGGTCAATGCGGAAAGCTTGTTCAATTCGTGCTTTGGCTCGCGGCAAGCCTTTTGATTTCAAAATATTGCTGACAATGTTCAGATAAGTTTTATCTGTCAGACTGATTTTGGTGATCGCTTGCGGCAAAATATCCCAATTTCCATTGGTACCGATGGCGATTCCTGAGGTTGATTCCCGTTCACCCGAAACGGAATAAAAATCGCTGCACGGGTCGCTTTCGCCCGGCGCATCTTCGATCGGTAACGTCAAATCGGTTGCAGACTGACCAGTTTCGAGGCTGTAAATATCATATTTTTGATCTTTTCCCAGTTGATTAAATGCCGTTTTGGCATCAACAAATTTGCCGTTAATGACACCGCCAAGCAATCCTCCGGCTTTCAAATCCAAAATCGGCACTACCCCCTGTGCATCGGCCGCCATCGTTGTTATGACAATCGCAATAATCATCAATAAAATTTTCATTTTCTTCTCCAGTTTCAATACAGACTTCTTTCTAAAATAGTTTTTTTAACGCCGGGACGCAAAAGAAATAAATGTTTTATCCAAGTTCAAAACGGTTAGAAAAAGAAGTGTTAGCAATTGTCAAAGAACGAAGCGACAAACAAGTTAAAATCAATTGGCAGTTTTCGATTGAAACCGCCAGAGAAAAGCTAAATCAGCCCTATGAAAAGGCTAATGAAAAAAATGCGAAACCCAAGAAAATTTAAAATTTGCTCTACTTAGAAAGAACTTGATTGCTCTGGCAATTTATTTTCGGTTCACCACAATTCGAAGCGCTGCTTGTCTGAGCGCCTGACTAACAGCGGTGGCTTTGGCGATTTGGCGGATCTCGGGTTCCGGTAGGGTGGGCAATATTTTCAAGGCCAGCGGCGTAGGCGTTCGCGGATTATTAACCAGCGCGGCGCGAATTGCCGGATTCGCGGCCCAGATTTTAGTCTTAGCGATAGTATCCGCAGCCATGGCAGAGAGCAGCGACGACCGTGCGATGCGAAGCACCTCTTCAGCTGTAATGCGTGGATTCTTCAACAAAGAAAAAATCACCTGAGCATCATGGTCTTGGAGCAATGCCTGCATTTCTATGCGGTCCGCTTTGGGTGCGAGCAACAACCGTTCGGTGCGGGAGAGATGGCGAATCCTTTCCCAGACATTCGGTTCAGAGACTGAGGCGGCAGGGCTTGCTTCGTCTGCTTTCGTAGTGAGCGTTGACCAGATCAATTCCGGCTTCGTTTCAATGGCCACAGCCAGCGCCGTTCCCATCGCTTTGACCACGGTTGCGGGAATCATAATCTGCCCGCCGTTGACTAATTTCAGAGTGAGGTGAAGCGCCGTGAATTCCGGGTATTGAGATGTGGTTTGAAAAAAGAGACCTCCGGCAGAGATGTTATTTTGATACTCAGCTTGTAATTCTTCTTCAGTCTCAAACTCAACTAAAAAATGTTCGGAGGCCAGGGAAGAAACTTTCATACAATAACCTTTTATTCAAAGCTATCTTTGCCTAAATACTTATTAACTCTTGAGGCAGATATTACTCTCTTTTGATGGTCCTGAAAAGGAGCGTTTGTAAGACAAACAAGAAGCGTAACAAAATCTGTTTAGCACCGAAAATCAGAGACCATATTATCCTTCGAAGCGACGCTCAGCGGGTATTGTGTTGAGTAGTTCGAGGATTTCGCGCTGATTGGCAATGAGCGGCGGGATAATTGCAGCCGCTGTTGTTTCGTCCGCAAAAACCATTTCAACTTTTATTTTTTGAACATCTGCATACATTGCTCGCGTCATTAAGCGTAGAAAGATGTTTCCGCGAACCTCCGTTTGAACCGATTTGAAGTCCAGATATTTCAGGTTCTTCCAATCGCGTTTTTTGCCGTCGCGCGTAAAAATCCCTTCGGAAGTCAGAAATTTGACTTGGTTTCTTCGAAGTCTCCACACATAAAATATAAGGAAAGAAGCGAGAGCGACAAAAGCAAGCAGGAAAATACTTCCCAAAGTAAACCCGCGTGAAACCTCACTGCTCCAGCCTTCGGTGGCGTAACGAACCGTCGAGCCGTAGAAAAGCCCTGCCGGGATGCCAAGAAAAATCAGAACAACAAAACCAATCGCCAAAGCGACCAGAATTTGTGAGAGAACAGAATTATGAAGCGGCTTGATTTCGATTGCCCGCACCAAATTCCGTTTCGCCCAATCGTCAGCAGGCTGGTTGATAAACTTATCTGTCATTTTCTGCTTGTAGAATGATAAAAAAATTATCCTCGCGGTTCGTAAAGTAACAGCCGTTAGCCGTGCATGTCGTTTAGATGACCGCAGTCGCAACGGGGATCGCTCATGTGAGCTTCGGAAAAATTTGCGCATGAGCAAAGACGGCAGGGATAGGGTACAAATACCCATAATACCGGCTCGACGTAATGTGCATGATGCCTGCAAAAGCACCGACTGCTCGGTTTAATCTGTTGAAGTTTATTACATTCTTCCACAGCCCGCGGGGTGTCACCGAGTTTTTGAAATATTTGCCCCCGCCAGTAATAAGGGTCGGTAGAACCAGGATCCAATTCGATCACTTTAGCATAATC
>JANOEF010000504.1:0-9517 GCA_031413075.1 Acidobacteriota bacterium
AAAGACTTAACCGAATTATTTTTATTGAAAATCGTTAGATTTGAATTTCTAAGTAAAACTACAAACACAATGAACACAATACTTAGATAAAATACGTTGATTTTTAATCTTTGAATAACATTTCACAAGCGAAAGTCCTAAATAAAAAACGTGAAACTGAATATTCTTCGATTGCTTGGTCAACCGGCAATATAACGGAAGAAGCAGTTCAAGAATACTTGGAGCATCATCGTCATGAGTCGAACAAAGATAATAATAAATTCATCCTTGAAGATTAATTAAGAAGGACTTTGAGTCCACTTTCAAAACTCTGCATTTCCAATGCAGAGTCGTTTAGTTGAAGAAAAACGAAGATCAAGATTGGGAACAGCCGCCCAAAACGATGGTCGAGTTCAACGGCTATTTCAAATTGAGTCAAAGCCATTTTTCTGCGGTTTTCCGAAAAGGCCGATTTGAATTCGGAGAATTTCCCGATGAGTAATACTCCCTTACAAAACTTTACATTTCCAAAGGGATTATCACTAAACATTTTGTAATTTTTGGGAGTATAATGCTCACAACCCAATTTCTAATTTAAGTAGTTTAGAAACCAAAACAAACAGATTTAATCGTAATGTTGCCATATTATGTAGTAGTTGGTTACGTTGAAGTTCTACTTTTGATCATTCAAGACTAATTCGAGGAAACAAATGAAAACAAAATCATATCTGCAAAAAATAACAATGGTTTGTTGTTGCTTGCTTTTTTTAGCCGCCCTCCCTGTCACAGGGCAAGAAAAAAGTAAAGATTACGGCGAATCAATTTCCAATTTGCGGTTCCGAGAAATCGGACCGGCCACGATGGGCGGACGCATCAACGACATTGAAGTCGTTGCTTCTGATACCCGAATCATCTATGCCGCCACCGCTTCCGGCGGAATCTTCAAATCAGCTAACGGCGGAACCTCCTGGACTCCAATTTTTGAAAAAGAAGAGATTCCGACCATTGGTGATATGGCGATTGCTCCGTCAGACCCTTCGATTTTGTGGGTCGGAACCGGAGAATCCAATAACCGTCAAAGCTCTTCGTGGGGCGGCGGTGTCTATAAATCGCTGGATGCCGGAAAGACCTGGCAAAAAATGGGGTTAGCCGAGACGCATCATATTGCCCGGGTAGTGATTCATCCGACCGACCCGAACACGGTTTATGTGGCGGCCACCGGAAAGCTCTGGGGCCCCAGTCCTGAACGGGGTGTCTATAAAACCACGGATGGCGGAAAAACCTGGGCGTTGGTTTTGAAAGTCAATGACGATACGGGCGCCACCGATATTGCCCTTGACCGCGAAAGCCCCGGTATTCTGTATGCGGCTATGTATCAACGCCGCCGCACCGTTTTCGGTTTTAACGGAAGCGGAGAGGGAAGTGCGCTCTATAAAACCAATGACGGCGGTGCGAATTGGAAAAAGATCACGGCCGGAATGCCGTATGATGTTGAAAACGCACCGACTCCGCGTCCCGAGAGTTTGCTCGAAACCGGGCGGATCGGGATAGATATTTATCACCGGGACACAAAAGTCGTTTATGCCCTGATTGAACACGCTAACGGCGGTATTTTTCGTTCAATTGATAAAGGTGAAACCTGGACCCGGATGGGTGATATGGCAAACAATCCGCGTCCGATGTTTTTCAGCCAGATTCGGATCGATCCGAATAATGACCAGCGTCTGTGGATTGCCGGAGTTTCGTTGCAATATTCAGACGATGGCGGCAAAACTATTTCCGGCAACTTTTCTCGGGCGCCGCACGCCGATACCCACGGAATTTGGATAAATCCGAACAACTCCGATCATCTTATTCAGGGTAACGACGGCGGCATCAATATTACCTATGACCGTGGTCGGACCTGGGATTTTGCCAACACCATTCCGCTCGGACAATTTTACGAAATCGGCGCGGATAACAGTATGCCGTATAAGATCTGCGGCGGCCTGCAGGATAATAATACCTGGTGCGGACCGAGTATGTCGTTTAATCCGCGCGGAATTACCAATGACGATTGGTACACGATCGGTGGCGGCGACGGCTTTTATGCGCAACCCGATCCGAATGACCCGGACATTGTCTATGGCGAGTCACAAGACGGAAATCTGTTCCGGCGAAATGTCAGAACCGGCGAAAGCAAAAGCATTCGGCCACGCGAAGAGGAAGGCGAAAAGCGGTATCGTTTTCAATGGAATTCGCCGATTTTGATTTCCAAATTCAATTCAAATACGATTTATTATCCGGGAAACTTTTTGTTCAAATCAACCGACCGTGGCGATAATTGGGTCAAAGTCAGTCCGGATCTGACCACCAATGTTGATCGCAACACACTGCCGATCATGGGCAAAGTGCCGGATAGAAACACCCGATCACGACACGACGGAGTTCAGCAATACCCGACCGTTACCACTACTTCCGAATCACCGATCAATCAAAATGTTTTGTGGGCCGGAACCGATGACGGTAATCTGCAAGTCACCAAAGACGGCGGAGCAACCTGGAAAAATGTCGTCGAAAAAGCCTCCGGTGTGCCGAAAGGAACTTATGTGAGCCGCGTGGTCGCTTCAAAATTTAACGAAGGAACAGCGTTCGCAACCTTTGACGGACACCGCAACGGCGATTTTAAAGTCTATGTTTATATGACGACCGACTTTGGTGAAAGCTGGAAATCAATTGTTTCAAATCTGCCGCAGAATAACGGCATCGCAAATGTTATTCGCGAGCATCCGCGTAACGCGAACCTGCTTTTTGTGGGCACCGAATATGGAATGTATGCTTCGTTTAACAAGGGCGCCAGCTGGACAAAGTTGAAATTAAATCTGCCGACAGTTCCGGTGGACGATATTTTGATTCATCCGCGTGATAACGATTTGATTCTGGGAACTCACGGACGCTCGATCTGGGTGATGGACGACATTACGCCGTTAGAGCAGATGAACGATACCGTGATGAACAGTAATGTTCATTTATTTGATATTCGACAGGCGGTCATGTGGCGCACCTGGAACAATAAACCTTTGACCTCGGACAAAGCCTTTTACGGGCAGAATCCGCCAACCGGTGCGATTCTTAATTTTTATCTGAAATCAGCACTCGGGGATCGTGAATCGGTCAGCATTACCATTCAGGATTCAGCCGGACAGACCGTTCGCACCTACAACTGCGGTCGCCGTCCTGCCCCAGCCCCAGCGGGTCAGGGTGGTGGCGGAGGCGGCTTTGGCGGAGGCGGCGGCGGCGGCGGACAATGCGTTGCTACGCAAGGGGTTAACCGATTCGTTTGGGATTTACGCGCTCGCTCGATGGTTCCGCAGCTTGGCGGTGGCGGTCAAGGTGGCGGAGGCGGCGGAGGCGGCGGTGGTTTCGGCGGTGGAGGCGGTCAAGGCTTCCGGGTTGAGCCGGGTGATTACACCATCAAAATGAAACTCGGCGAAACTGAAGTTTCCAAGACGGTCAAAGTCGTCGAAGATCCGCGAATTAATTTCTCAGCCGACGATCGGGCCAAGAAAAAAGCCGCTTTGGGTCAGCTGACGCCATTGATGACTCAAGCTGTAATTGCTCAATTTACGATCGTCAATATGCGGACAAATCTAAATACGGCGATTGAAGCCTGGAAACGTCCGGGCGCCCCGCAAGTGCCGGAAAACGTGCGGAAAGCAGCGGATGATTTGCTCAAGAAGATTGACGAAACCTATGTTAATTGGGGAACGCCTCCTTCTTTGGTCACAAACATCAGTCAAGCCGGACCGCCTTTGGTTGAATTGCCGTCCCCCTTAAATCAAAGGGTCGCCCAATTGACCTTTGCTATTGAAGGCACCTCGGCCGCACCAACGGCCTGGGAACTCGGACAAATCCAAATTTTGTCGCAGAAGATTCCCGAAGCGGCAGGGGTGGTGAGAAATCTGGCCACAGACCTCGAAGCATTAAACAAAATGATGCGCGAAGCTAATGTCCCATATATCGCTATGCCGGCAATTCCGGGCGGCGGCGGCGGCGGACGACGTCCACCGGAAGAAGATAATGACCAATAAGACAAATGGCGATTGGCAAATTGCTAGTCGCGATTGATTATTGAATCAATTATTAACTTAAACCAAAAGAGACACCTGATTAGAAATTAATCACGGGTCTCTTTTTTGGCATTATATTTTTTAAGTCTCTTGGCGGCCAACAGTTCGTCAAGGATAATCGCTTCGTTCAGTATCTGTTGGGTGTTTTCCGAATACAGATCCTCAATGGAAAAAATTTCGAGGTAACGAATCTGTTTTAATTTCTCGCTTTCGCCCAACAGAATTTTCGGGCGCGGAGAAAGTCTGTAGCCTTGCACAAATCCAATCGTAATATGATCGCGATGGCGATTTAGATAGCATAAATTTCGGTGAAGCGTATAAAAAGGGATTTTCCATTTAATAGAACAAACGGAAAATGGCGGCAGACTCTCCCGGAGAAAACGATGAGCGGAAATCAGGAGTTGTCGAACTTCGATGGGATGCGTTTCGTCAATATAGTCTAAAGCGGTCAAGAAAAATCTAATTTGAGTCAGAAAATAGCAACCATCAAATTTAAGCCTAACAACTTTTGAAGAATGTTTGCGGTTCACCGTGTAAACTTGCTTCGATCTTTTTAGCCGTTCTGGTGATCGAGAGTCCTCCCAGATTGGTGCATCTCAAGGTGTGATGGATTTGATCTCCGACTGCCTGCATCGTTTCAATAACTTCGTCCAGCGGGATCAAGTGTTGGTAATCCGATAAAGCCATATTTGCGCACGATACGGCGTTGGTAGCCGCCATCACATTTCGACCGAGACACGGCGCTTCGACCCGGTTTCCGATCGGGTCGCAGATCAACCCGAGTGAGTTTTGGAGCGCCAGCGAGGCCGCACCGATCGCTTGCGTCAGAGTTCCGTTGGCCATTCCGACGATAGCAGCCGCCGCCATTCCCGCCCCGGCTCCGGTTTCAGCCATACATCCGCCGACTTCTGCGGCAAAGGTGGCGTGAGCCGCAATAAAAACGCCGATCATTCCGGCGGCGAGCATTGCTTTGACGACTTCATCTTCGGGCAGATTTAACGATTGGGCGGTGCCGATAACTGCACCAGGCAAGGCTCCGCACGAACCGGCCGTCGGCGCGGCCACGATGACGCCCATCGAACTCTTAACCTCCATCATGGCCGAAACATTCATAATAATCGTGTTGTTGGCATCGCCGCCGATCAGACGATTCTTGGACAGTTGCTCTTTTAATTGCAGAGATTGACTGCCGAGAATGCGGTCAGCATATTTCGTGCCCTGGAGTCCGATTTTGATGGCATTATCCATAATTTGGACAATCGAACGCATCTTCTCAAAAACTTCCTGATGAGAGATATTACCCCTGGCGCTTTCGTAGTGAACCGCTAACTCCCATAATTGCAAGTCTTTGTCTTGATTATAAGCCAGCATTTCCTGACAGGTAATAAACGGTACCTCCAGGTTTTTCCGCGACATAACCGGCAGGACGGGATTGAGTTTTCGGATAAACGAAACACCCTCGAGAGCAAGCAATGTTTGACAGATAGTTTCGTCGGGAAACTTTTGCGACTTAATTTCAACGAATCTTTGGTGTCCGTGATGCACTATTATTTCATCAAATTCGAGGTGTGATTTGGCAAAATCCAGGACTTCATCCGCATTGGCGCAATAGATCAGCGTGACGAAAAAATCCCCGGCAGATGAAACTTTTGCTCCGTCAATTTCGATGACCTCGATCATTCCGCCGCCGGTCGAAATCGCCGTTAGCCGGCGTGTTTCGCGGTCATTGGAAAGCGATATCTGGTAAGTGTTAGGATGAGTCGCACCAATGTCCAGAATCTCAATCGAAACCGAAATTCCAGCCTCATTGATAAATTTTTCCGCTGCCGGCAATCGTTCATCGTCGGCGTTCCACCCGAGAAAACCGCCAAATAATCCCATGTCTGAACCTTGGCCTTTGTGCGTGGTGGCAAGTGAGCCGTTCGGGTCAAATTCGATCAAAATGTTTTTTATGTCGCCGTTGATAAGTTCACGGCCAAGCCTTGCAATTCTGAGTGATGCTGCGCAATGAGAACTCGACGGTCCACGCATTACAGGGCCGATAACATCGTTAAAAATACTGGGGTAATTTTCCATAATCCTTTCTGCCTGATAAGAGAGTTTGACGTTTAAGTCAATGTCGGTAAATATTTCGGTGCTTCACGCTTTTTGGTTTTTTGCTCAAAAGCATAAGCAAACTTGATCAATGCCGGCTCGGAAAAAGCCTTTCCAAAAAAAGCCAAACCTGCCGGAATTCCCTCGACAAACCCGGCCGGCACAGTGATATACGGGTAGCCTGCGATGGCGGCCATTCCCCAGGTTCCGCCCGACGGTGAAACAATCGCATCGAGATTGTCTTTTTCAATTGCTGAATCAATCCCGTATTGCGTTTGATTTTTGATGAGCCGCAGGGCCTGCAAATATGTGTCGTCGGTCAAATCGCCTCTTTCCTGCGAGGCCAGAAAGATCTCCTGACCAAATATCGGCATTTCTTTTTCTTTATTTTCGTCATTAAATTTGATCAAATCAGCCAAAGTCCGGTGCGGAGCATTTCTGTTCGCCAGATATTTATTGAGATCGGCTTTGAATTCATACTGTAAAACAATGGTTTGATTATCACCGAGACTATTGCTTGGAAAAGCAACATCTATCAAAGTCGCGCCGGCCTCTTTTAATAACTGCAAATACGGTTCGGTAAGTTTGCCTAACGGTCTCGAAGTGTCAAAAAATGACCGGGCGACACCGATTCGCGCGCCGCTTAAACCGTTCTTATCCAGAAACTTAGTATAATCTTTCAGCCCTTTTTTGCTGTCCCGGGTGATCGCATCTTTTTTATCCTCGCCAACCATCACGCCGAGCAAAATCGCCGCGTCGGCCACCGTTCGCGTCATCGGTCCGGCCGTGTCCTGAGTATGCGCGATCGGAATAATGCCGCTCCGGGAAATTAATCCGAGCGTTGGTTTGAGACCGACTAAGCCGCATCTGACCGACGGACAAATAATCGAACCGTTGGTTTCAGTTCCAACTCCAACGGCGGCTAAATTAGCGGAAATGGCCGCCCCGGTTCCGGCACTCGAACCGCACGGGTTTTTGTCCAGAATATATGGATTATTGGTCTGTCCGCCGCGGCCTGACCAGCCGCTGACAGATTTGGTCGAACGAAAATTGGCCCATTCGCTCAAGTTGGTCTTGCCTAAAATTACGGCTCCGGCCTGGCGAAGTTGTTTAACCACAAAAGCATCGTCTTTCGGGGTCGGGGCATTGACTAAAGCCAGACTTCCGGCGGTTGTTTTCATCTTGTCCGCTGTATCAATATTGTCTTTGATGAGAACGGGGATGCCGTGCATCATTGAGCGAATCTTTCCTTTTTTACGCTCGCGGTCCATTTTTTCAGCGATTGCGATTGCGTCAGGATTAATTTCGAGAACTGATTTTATTTTCGGATCAATTTCTTTGATTCTTTCAAGATACATCTCGACCAATTTCTTGGCCGAAACTTCGCCGGATTTCATCTTTGCCTGAAGCTCGAAAATGGTTGTTTCGAGCAATTCGGCATTTGGCTCGAAAGCATTAGTTTCCATGGCTTGACTATCTTTAATAAGGCTCAGGACGGTCAACCCGGCCACGCTCGTTTGGAGAAATTCCCGTCGGTTTTGTTCTTTAGTTTTCATGATTTTCAATTTGTGTGTCGGGTCATTGTCATTGTGCGACAGCAATAAGCGGACAATGATACTTTGTTTCCGTCTCGCGTCCACTGAACTGTTCGATGGCGCATTCTATTTAATGTGCGTTCTTGTCTTTTTCATCGCTTTTTTGACTGCAAAAATTTAACAGCCGCTTCGAGAATTTCGTCTTTGCCCTCGACGATGCCTTTAATCGTCGGCGCGACTTTTATCGTCGGTTGAATGCCGACGCGCTGAAGCTGTCGCCCGTCGGCGTGGCGGACATGAGAACCGGTGAAGGTGGCGATTAAATTTCCGGGCAGAATCATATTTGTAACAACGCCGTTTGCTCCTGCCGTCGGTGTGCCGATAAACGTGATGTCGGGACGCGCACCTTCAAAACCCAGAGCGAGGTGTTCCGATTGGCTTTGCGCGTATTCGTTGATCAGCATGACGATTTTGCCGCGATAAATTTCTTTACCATCGCCCGGCTCAATCGTTTGCGCGGAGGTAAGAAGTTCTGTGCCGCTACGGTAACGGAAAATTATCGCATCAGCAATCAGGCGCGAATAAAGCGCGTAGACGCGCGACGTTGTATCTGAAAGGCGCGGTTTAATCGCCGTAGCCGTGCTATTTGGATAGCCGCGCATATCGAAAATCACGGCGGGCGTGTTTTTGATCGCGTCGAACATTTTATCAACCTCGGCGATGGTCAAACGGTCGAGGTCAACGTAGCCGAAGCCGCTGGGCAAAACCTGATATACCGGAGTCGTTCTTATTTTCCCAGTAGCCCATTGACCCCATCTCCGGTCGGTGCGAGGCATACTGCGCGTAATTTCGACTGCCCGATTTGTTTTATCCGCACCGCGCACGATCAGTTTGGCGATTGAATCTTTTTGCCCGCTCAAGACGTTGTTATGAACTTGTCGCATCAAAGCCTGCGGCGTGGAGGATGGGATAAAACGTGCGAAAAAACCGCGGCGTTTGCCGATGTCTTCACCGTCAACGCTCAAAATGACATCGCCCGTTTTGATTGGCAGATTATCGTCGAAAACTTTGACGACAACCGTTTGATTTTCGATAAAACGCACGAAAACGGGCGGCACGAAGTTGCCGAGCTTGGCAGCAACGGCGTTGGTGTTCCGCACGCCGACGTGCGAATCGTGCGTTTCAGCGGCAAGTTCGCGCACCGTCATTTGATATCCATAAGCGTCCGCATTTGCCTCAAATTTCGGAATATATTTCGGCAAAATTTCGTTCCAATCCGAGCCGGTTAGATCTTTATACGGAAAAAAATAATTGATGACGTTCCAAAATCGAAACAGCGCGAGCAGGCGATAATTTTCGTCAGGAAAAACCATTGCGGCGTATGCTTTATCTTTCTGCAAAACTTGCGCGATGTTTGATGCGGATCGTTTCGTTCTGTCGGAATCGAATTTATTTTCAGCGACGATTTTTTGGGCCGTCTGAAACGCTTCGCCTTTCGGCGCAACCGCGTCGGGCGTGAAACTGACCGTGCCGTCGGGATTGGCGATCTCCGCCCAGCGCATTTTGACTTCAACGCCGTCGGCAAGTTTTATCGTGTGCGAATCCGCTCCTAAATTGCCTGATTCGGCGACAATAAAGGCTCTTCCCGTTGTCTGCAAGCCACTAAATAGTTCCGCCATCTGAGAATTCACATCAACAATAACGACCGTCGGCGGCACCTTAACAGTCTTCTCGGTGTCTGCGCCAAAAGTTTTCGGCGCACTGGTGAACATTCCCGAGTAATATCCGCCCGAAAACAAA
>JANOEF010000505.1:0-5902 GCA_031413075.1 Acidobacteriota bacterium
CTTTTAAGGGCTTTATCGGATGAGGCAGAACTTTTATTGTCTGCACCGTCAGAAAGCACAATAATGGCGCGTCGTTTTTCCGGGCGATGCGAAAGTTTTTGGGCAGCTTTATGAATTGCATCATTCAATGCCGTGTATCCATCAGCTTTTAATTCAAAGACCATCGGATTGATGTCTCGACTATTCGAAAACTCCTGAACCTCAGAAACTTTTGTATCAAAATTGTATATTGCCACCTGATCATCAACTCTCAAACCGTCTAAAAATTTGATGGCAGCTGCTCTGGCAAGTGACATCCGGGTTTCCATACTGCCGGAAGTATCAATCAAAATAACAGCGGCAAAAGGAGTCTCGGCTGATTCAAACAGTGAAATAGGTTGCTCTTTTCCATTTTCAAAAATTTTGAATTGATTTTGGGTAAGAGACCGGACTGATTTTCCGTTGGAATCAGCAATGGTGGCATTGAGAATGACCAGAGAGGAGTCAACCATTATCACCTCGTCATCCTGAGCGAAAAAAAAATTTGGAATTAAAAAGCAGAGGCTCAGAAAAATCAAGAATTGGAATAGATTCATAATTTACGATTGATTAATTTTTTGATAATTTTAAAAATCTGACAATCCTCCAAACAGTATTTGAACTTTCCACGGCTATGACCGAAATACTGTAACGACTAGTCTTTTTTAACTCTGACAATAAATTTACAGTTGTTTCTTTAATATTTTTGAGGGCTATCATGATTGAAGAGGGAGTTTCTTTTTCCTTATCCGCTTTTTCTTCTTCGGCACCTAATTCTCGACGGATTTTTTTGATAAGTTTTTCCAACTGTTCAAGCTTTTTGGTATCCGGGGCGGATAATTTCTGGTTTTCCTCGAACGAATTGCTCAGTTCTTCACTTAACTTAACCGCTTCTTCACTTTTGTTGATCAATTCCTGATATTCTGCTTCTTCGGCTTTGATTCTCCGTTTAGCAAAAGTTTCTTTCATGGTATCGGGGATATCCATTTTTTCCAGTGGATTATTTTTTTTGGTTTCCTGGGCAAACCCCGTTGTCAGCCCGACAAAAAGCAGGGTTAAAAAAAAGAACATTGTTGAACTTCGTGGAAACATATAAAATACAAAGAAATCAAGGTTTATCTATAATTTTCGGTTCGTCAACCGGTTTTCCGGTCACAAATTCAACTAAAAGTACCAGAAATTCATCTTCGGCTGCACCACTTGAGGTTAAGGTGGTCCATTCGGAACTTAAACCATTTTCAGCTTTTCCTTCAACTTTTGCGGTGACTGAAACGAAATTTTGTATTCCATCCACCGATTCAACATCAATTCTCAAACTGAATCTGCCACCCCGCCAACTAGTCTGTGAATTATTCAAAACTCCGTAACGATTTAATTCGTTTTTAGCGACGACTGAACCTTTTGCAAAAATAAAGGGTTGGGTAATGATAATTCCTTCGGATAATTTAGAAGCACTCTCATCCAGAATTAAGGTTTTTTCTTTGAGGAGATTAACGATGGTCTCGACCAAAATGTCACGACGAGAGGCCATTTTGTAAGGATTGGCCAGACGTTCGCGCACTTTAGTCTTATCCTTTCCCCAGTTCCAACTTCGGCTGACATTAGTATTTTCGTTTGTTCCGGTTTTTTCGGTAATTTTTTGCGTTTGTGTATCAACCCCTTTTTGGGCCAAAACAGTGCTGGATATAATAAAAATCAGTAAGAATAATTTCATAAAAAGCCTTTCTCCTTAAATTAAATACACTATAACGCAAAAATAAAGATAACTAAAAATAGGATGTGAAAGAAAATTGAATGGTTGCTACGCATCACATAAATTATAAATATTGTGTTTGACCTAATTGGTAATGTATTTTGGCTGATCCAACTGACACTTTACATTGGAGATTTGTTGAAATTAGAAATTTGCTTGTGAATCACGCTTTGAACAAGCCCTGCTGAAATTAGAGTTTTGAGAGTGGATCTTTGTTTTTTTCCCAAACCTTGGCATATTTTAGGAAAACACTATAGGCGGTGAACATGGCAATAATCAGCCCCGGGACGCCATCGAGAAACCCTTTTTTTAACAAGTAAGTTCTGATAAAAGCTGAAATTGAATTAATAAAGATACCTGTCCCACCAATGGTTTTCCCCTGCTTGACCAAATATTCGGCTGCCAGGGTGGTATAACTATCCAGGACTCGTTGGTGTTCACTGAGGTTTCTTTTAGTAAAATGCAAAAACGCTCCATCTAATTTATCTACTTTCCCTTTGACTCTGGCTGTCTCATGAGGCGAAACTCCGTCCCAAAAACTGGCGCTTTTACGATAGAGACGCATTTGAAAATCGGGAGACCAGCCTGAATGTTTGATCCAACGCCCGAGATACCAGGTTTGTCTTGAAATCAGAAATCCGTTGGGTAATTCATTTTCGTCTAAATTTTTTAAATTTTGAATTGAATTAAGAAGTTCCGGAGTGACTCGTTCATCCGCATCAATCCAAAAAATCCAATCGCCGGTAGTTTTGGAATCAGCAAATTCATGTTTGTCTTTGTAGCCTTTAAATTCGTGTTGGAAAATCTTATCAGTGTATTTTTGGGCGATTTCTGTCGTTTTATCAGTTGAATGTGAATCAACTATGATGATTTCGTCACACCAAGAAATTGTTTGACACAATTCTTCGATATTTTCCTCTTCATTAAAAACAATGATACTAGCCGAAATTCTCATCTTTCAAAGATTGTCTCAAACAACTTAAATTATTTAAACCTGATAGGGTGCGGGAAGAAAACGAATCTAAATATTATTCAAAAAAGTTTCATTGATTGGTTTGTGAACAAAACAAAACCTTTAAGTAAAAGAAGAGGAGTCGGCTGGCCGACTCCTCTTCAGAACCTTAAGATTGTCTAACTAAATGATTGAAATAATTCTATTTATCCTTTATCGGAGATTCAACTTCGATGTTATTACTACGGAAAGTTGTAGAGGTCGCTTTCTGCAAATCCGAAAGTGCTTTGTTGTAATCTGTCTCGGCTCGAATTTCGGCGTTTCGAGCATTGGTCAAGGCGTTTTCACGTTGAAAAAGTAGAAAAGTGGTGGAACGCCCGACTTCATAAAGTTTCCTTTCGCCGTTCAATTGAATTTCGGCATTTTCGCGGCCGCGCCGTGAGGATAAAACTCTCTGGCGAGCCGTCTCAACCGCTTGGACTGCATTTCTGACTTCCGCCAAAATAATCTGTGCTTGTGAGCGAGATTGAGCCGCAATTTGATTTTTTTGAACTTCCGCCCCGGCTAAGTCAGCCTTGGCTCTTTCATTCCTGAGCGGAAAAGAAATAGTTGCTCCGACGCTAAAAGTGCGGGTCTCGGTCTTAAAAAGATTTTCTAAGGACTGAAAATATCCTCCGATAAATTGGGATGGAATAGATCCGGTGGTATTTCTGGAGGTGCCGGACAGTCCGATTAAAGTTAGCGAAGTGTTCAAATCAATCTGGGGTTTAGTCTGGTTTTTGAAAAAATCAAGGTCAATTTTATTAATTTCCTTTTGCAAACTTAAACGACGTAATTCGGGACGATTATCCATCGCATCCTTCAGGGCATCGTCCAAACTGATTGGAGTTAAACTGAAAACCGGTTGATCGGTCGGAACAAATGCTTGATTCCAGGAAACGTCAGTTGACTCTTTGAGCAAAAGGGTTTTTAGGGTGTTTTCTGAAATTGAAACTTGCTGGGTGGAGGCTAAAACTTCCGATTCGCGATTGGCCAATTCGGTCGAAACTTCAGCTTTTTCCAATGGTGCCGATTTTCCGGCGGCAATCTTTGCTTCGACTTGCCGTAAATTTTCTTTTGATAAATTCAAGTTTGCTGCTTTATTTTGTTGATCGCGCAAGGCAAAAACTAAATCCCAATAGGCACGTTGAACCTGTGAAATTACTTCAATAGTTTGTCGTCGAAAATCTGAATCTGATTGCTCCAGCCGCTTGCGTTGAATCTTAATTTGTCTTCTGGTCCCGTCAATTTGACGATTTCTGAATAAAGGTTGTGTAAATTGGACACCAAAATTTGTATTAAAAGTCGGGTTCAACTGGGAAAAAGTGGAACTGGTCGAATTTCGGCTATTATCAAAAAAAACATTGTAACTACCCCCGCCGCGTTTGAGAAGGTGATTAAAATTACTATTCACCGAGAAAGCATTACTTCTGGTGACACCTGACAAATCCGCTCCGCCGAGGGTACTCGGCTGGGGCTGAACATTATTTGTGTAAGTCGGCGAAACACTAAAAACCGGGTCATAACTGCCCAATAGTGAACGCAACTGGGTTTCAGCCAGTTTTACATCATTGCGGGCAATCTCAATATTGTTGTTATTCTCCAAAGCTTTTTGAATTGCCTCATTCAAAGTTAGCGATTTTGTTTGTGAAGGATCGGTTCCGATTCTGTTTAACATCGTCGGGAGGGTTGAACTGGTATTGATAAGAGAAGATTCATTTTCCGCCTTTGGCTCAATATTTTCTACCTTTGGTTCAACATTCTTGGCGATTAGAGGTTTTTCAGTTTGTGCAAAGGCAATGGAGTTGATCCCAAAAAGCATCAAACCCAAAACCAGGCTAAAAACATGTGATTGAAACGAATATTTCATTATTAAAAGACTCCGAAAAAGTATAAAAAAACGACAAAAAAAGTAAATTGTGTCAAGGCATACTACGAGGTTTTACTAAAATTGGTTTCAAGAAAAAGCAACCGGATCGCTCTAAATGTTTTGAAATGAAAAAGCAGTTAAAAAAACAATGGCAATACTTGAGGTCACGGTGGTTTTGAGATACATTCAAACTTTTGTAAAATAAAGTTTATTCTGGAGGATTTTTAGAAAATGGGGATTAAAGTAGCAATAAATGGTTTCGGACGGATTGGACGAAATGTATTAAGGACTTGTTTAGGAAATAAGGATATTGATTTTGTTGGGGTTAATGATTTGACTGATACCAAAACGTTGGCGCATCTGCTTAAGTACGACTCCATAATGGGTAATTTAGATAATGATATTTCTGCGGATGGGGACATAATTAATGTTGACGGCGATAGTTTTAAGGTCTTCAGCGAAAGAGATCCGGCTCTAATTGATTGGAATTCAGTCGGAGCAGAAATTGTCATCGAGGCAACCGGAAGATTTACCAAAGCAGAAGATGCGGTCAAACATATTCGGGGCTCAGTAAAAAAAGTAATTATCTCGGCGCCGGCAAAAGGCGAGGACGTGACGATTGTCCTCGGGGTCAACGAAAATATGTATGAAGCAGATAAGCATCACGTTATTTCTAATGCCTCATGCACGACCAACTGTTTGGCTCCGGTGGCAAAGGTTATCCACGAAAAATTCGGCATTAAAAATGCTTTGATGAATACTATTCATAGTTATACCAACGATCAACAACTGCTGGATTTACCCCATAAGGATTTACGCCGAGCTCGAGCAGCGGCACTTTCGATGATTCCGACTTCAACCGGCGCGGCGAAAGCTGTGGCCCTCGTGATTCCCGAACTTAAAGGTAAATTTGATGGAATTTCAGTTCGTGTTCCGACACCCAATGTTTCATTGGTTGATGTGGTGATGAATGTTGAAAAAGAAACCTCAACTGAAGAAGTAAATCAAGTCTTAAAAGACGCCGCTCACAATGAGTTAAAAGGTATTCTGGCTTTTTCCGAAGAACCTTTGGTTTCAATTGATTTTCGGGGTAATCCCAATTCATCTATCGTTGACGCTGAGAACACCAAAGTGATTGGCGGAACTTGTATCAAAATCCTTTCCTGGTATGACAACGAGTGGGGCTACTCTTGCCGGGTTCGTGATCTAATTAAGTATATTGCGTCGAAAGGGGCTTTAAGCTAATTGTCCTAAAGGTGAAGTCTGAGAT
>JANOEF010000506.1:0-7510 GCA_031413075.1 Acidobacteriota bacterium
TGCAGTTAAACCGGCCATCAAACTTTATACGGTGGAGCTGGCTCAGGTCATTCGGGTGCGGATGAATAGCAACCTCAGCTCAAAGACTGCAAGAATCGGTGATACTTTTACGACCACGGTGAACGAACCGGTTTATTCAAATACGGGTGTCGTCGTGATTCCGGTCGGAGCTGCCATGACCGGCAAGGTGACGGCGGTTACTCCGGCTGAAAGAAAAGGAAAACCCGGCACCTTGGGTGTCAGTTTTATTGAGGTAAAAATTCCCAACGGGTCAAAATACGTCATCAACGGAGATTTGACCGAGCTTGACAGCAAAACCGCCAAGAGCGATAACGAAGGTACGGCGTCGGGCGATAAAATGAAGCATCGGAAAGTGATCTTTATCGGCGGGGGCGCGGGAGTTGGCGCGATTATCGGCGGTGCGGCCGGGGGCGGACTCGGCGCGGCCATCGGCGCGGGCGCGGGGGCAGGCGCCGGGATTTTAGCCGATATTTTCATCAAGGGCGAAGAAGCAACCGTCAAATCCGGCACCGAATTTGGGGTTTATCTGAATAAGGCGATTGCCTTACCAAAATTTGTCGAGGCTGAAGAAACGAGTCCGCCGCCGATTTCAAATCAATAAATATTTTTCTCTAAATTAACCTTAGTTCGGGTTAAGGAAAAGATGCCCGCGGAACACGCGGAAGTCGCGGAAATCAAAGCAAAATCTGCCAAAAGTTCTCGATTTTTCCAATTAAGTTCTGATTTTTCCGCGTCTTTCTGGTTTTAGCGCGGGAAATAATTCTTCTCCCGAACTCAGGTTAAATTATTAAAGACGCTGAGAGTTAAACCTTCTCAGCGTCTTTTTAGATTTGTAAAAATTAAAGGATCAAACCCGGACGGCTTCGACAATGTTCATCGGCGAAGGTGTCTGATGAACCTTGAGCAATTTAAATCCGCAATTCTCAAACAGTTCCGAGTATTCCTTTTCGGTGCGTTCCTTGCCGCCCGGCATGAGCAGCATTTCAATATCCAGAATTTTGGCAAAAGAAGGTTCGTCCGATTCATCTACCACCATTTCAATCAACAAAAGTGTGGCCCCGACTTCCATCGCGTCCCGACAGTTCGTTAATAGTTGAGAGGCCAGTTCATCGTCCCAATCGTGAATGATATGTTTCATCAGATAGGCGTCACAACCTTTTGGAACAGATTCAAAAAAGTTCCCGCCAATCATTTCACAACGATTGGCGACGCCTTTATTTTCGAGCCTTCCCGTGGCACCTTCGACTACATAGGACTGGTCAAAGAGAATCCCTTTGAGGCCCGGATGAGCGCTTAAGATTTCGGCTAAGAGAATACCGTGTCCGCCGCCGATGTCGGCCAGAGTTTCAAATTTTGAAAAATCGTAAGAAGCGGCAATCGCCGGAGCGATGCCGGAGGTAAAACTGGTCATAGCTTTGTCAAAAATTTGTGCAACTTCTTCGTTCTGGGCAAAATATTCCCAAATTGGCATTTGATAAACTTTTTCCGAAGCCATTTTGCCGGTTTTAATACTGTAGAGAGTTTCTTCATAAACCCGCCAATGCCCTTTGTGTCCCATCATGACGGCAAAATCACGCAACGAATCGGAACGATCCGAGAGCAAACATTCGCTCAAAGGCGTTAATACAAAGCGATTTTCCGAATTACGGGAAAAAATACCGAGACTGGTCAAAAGACGCATCAGTCGAAACAGTGACGGCGCGTGCGCATCGGTTTCAGCCGCCAATTCTTCGGCATTTTTTGCTCCTGTTTGCAATTTATCAGCAATATTTAATTCGGCGGCGACATAGATTCCTTGCGAAACCACATAGCCCATCAGCATTTGATTAAGGATGGCTTGCGGCGGCATCGGTTGGGGGACAGATTGGGTCATAAAAAATTCTCCTTAGTTGATAAAAAATAATTCAAAGTAATTCGCGTCAAGAGTTAAAGCAGATTCACTAAACAAAAAAGCGAAACGATTTCTCGCCTCGCTTTCTCCAAATTCCTTTGACTTTCTAGGCCAAAGCCATTTCACGACCAAGGTTTTCCAGTCGTTCGACTACTTCGTCAATCAGCCATTTCGGGGTTGAAGCCCCGGCTGTGACACCTACTTTCTTAACTCCTATTAAATCGGCCGGGTTTATTTCTAACGGGGTTTCGATCAAATAGCTCTTTTCGCACTGCTCTTTGCAGACAGCGACCAATTTTCGGCTATTGGATGAATGATTTCCGCCGATCACATAAAAGGCGTCAACTTCACCGGCCAGCGCGCGAGCCGCATCCTGACGGTCTCGGGTAGCGGAACAAATAGTGTTGACCACTTGAACTTCGTCATCAGTCTTGCTTTTGACAGCCTCGGCCGTGTCCAAAAAGGTTTTCAGTTTAATGGTCGTTTGGGAAACTATTAACGGCTTGTTAAGTCTGGGCAGATTAACAACTTCAGATTCATCTTTGATGACGAAAGCATGATCGGGTGCATAACCTTTGACACCGATCATTTCGGGATGGTCGGGATTGCCGACTACAATTACGTGCCGATTTTCGGCAGCTGCCCGCGCCGCCAGTTTTTGGACTCGCGTTACAAACGGACAAGTCGCATCAACCACTTTCGAGGCTTTTTCCTCCAATTCTCGTTGAACTTCCGGCGTCACCCCGTGAGCCCGGATGACCGCCGTTTCACCACGTTTGATCTGTACCGGCTCATTGATGGTGGTTACACCAAATTTTCCGAGGCGCTGCATCTCTTGCTCATTATGAATCAACGGTCCGAGGGCGCGAACCGTATCCCCTGCTTTCAAAGCGTCCTCGACCATATCCACAGCCCGTTCAACTCCGAAACAAAATCCAAACTCGTCAGCTAATAAAACTTGCATAGTGTTTAATGCTCAAAACTTTGAGCTTTTAATATCTTATCAAACGTAGAATTAGATGCGAAGTTCAAAACTTTATTTTTTTGTAATTCACTCCTTAATTTCTTGTAACTTACCGCTCCAATGGCGTTTGTAAATCTTCCAGGGCCCGTTTCGTCTGACATAAATTGCCACAAAATATCGGGTGGCAATGAATTTTTGGAGATCAGGCTTGCCTTTGGACGTCGCCGTCCAGGCCATGTCGTGAACCCCGATTGAATAGGCTAAATTTTTCTCGCCATAAACGTCTTCGATTTTTATTTCGTATTCGCTGAGGGTGTGAACGGAATCCGAGGGCGAAAACCAGAACTTTTTGAGACCGGCGATTCCTTTAATGGTGTTGCCATTGGGATAAAGCATGGCATCATCCCAAAATAGCGACAAAACGGCTGATTCATCATTTTTGAGCCATGCCGCTTCAAAATTTTTCTCAATTATTGCAATATAATTTGCTCCACCCAAATTCAAAAACTCCTTGATTTTATTTTACTTAATCCAAAATTCGAAATCCCCAATCCAAAATCGGACTACCACCGATGATAGGCGGGATGCCCTTCCTTAACCGCGACAAAGGTTCCGCGACAAGTAGCGCAAACCTTTTCATCTGCAATCAATTCGGCTTCAACGATGGCTTTAACTTCAGTTGATTCAACCACTTTTGCCTTGAGGTAGATTGTTGCATCAGACGGGGTCGGCCGTTTTAATTTGACATGGAAATCGGCGGTGACGGTGCAATCGGGTTCGGTTTTGCCGTTTTGCTTCATTAAAAATTCGGTGGCAGTCCAATTTGAATGACAATCCAATAATGCGCCGATGATTCCGCCGTTGAGCATTCCGGGAAAGGCTTGGTGATGCGATTCGGCGTGCCATTCACAGACGACTTCATCGCCCTCGACAAAACTTCGGATGCGCAAACCTTTTTCGTTTTTTACTCCGCAACCGAAACAAATTCCGTCTGGTGCGTAGGTTTCCTGGAGAGATTTTTCGCTACTCATAATGCTCAAAGATTAGCATTTTTACGGCTCAAGAAAAAGAATACACGAAAACAAAAATGCGTGGGTATTTGAAAATATTATCAAAACCCACGCTGTTAATTTCGTTTGCCGGAATTATGGACACACGCAAGTGCAAAAGCTAGAATATTTTTGAAGAGAAGATGTTCGATCATCAGACAAATTTGAGTCAAACAATTTGAATATTTGGTCAAGCCGGATTTTCAGTTATAAATCTGTTTTGCAATTAATTTTAGTTGCCGTTTAATAGAATTTGACGTAAATTTATTTAACTTTCTTGAGTCAATCCTAAACATCTTTGGAGAATAATTTATGCTAACCCTTTTGGCAATCGTCTTTCTTTTTTGGCTGGTCTTCGGCTATTTTGCCTATGGCAAATGGATTGCCAAACAATTCAAACTGGATGATTCGGTTGAAACGCCGGCCAATAAGGTTAATGACGGCGAAGATTTTGTGCCGACCAAACCATTTTATTTGTTCGGGCAACATTTTTCGGCCATTGCGGCGGCCGGTCCGATCGCGGGGCCAATCATCGCTTGTCAAAGTTTCGGTTGGTTGCCGTGTTTGATCTGGATTGCGTTGGGCGTGGTTTTGATCGGCGCGGTTCACGATTTTTCGACCTTGACATCATCGGTCAGACACGGGGCGACTTCGATTGCCGAAATTACCAAAGAAAAATTGGGCGGTAACGCTGGCAAAGCGATGACGGCCTTTATTTGGTTAGCCTTGATTTATGTGATCATTGCCTTTACCGATATTACGGCCGGAACCTTTGTTTCGGGCGATGAAGCTCTTGCAGGCGAGTCAAAATTTAATCCGGGCGGTGCGGTCGCGTTTGCCAGTATCACCTATTTGGGGCTTTCGATTCTGCTCGGATTGGTTAATAGATTTCTCAAACCGCCACTTTGGTTATCAACTATCATCTTTGTTCCGGCCGTTTTTGCGCTGGCCTGGCTCGGTACTCAATATTCCAACGTCTTTGTCCTTTCGCATCAGAGTTGGGCCATTCTGATTTTGGCATACTGCGTGGTCGGTTCGGTCGTTCCGGTCTGGGCGTTATTGCAGCCGCGGGGCTATTTGGGCGGATTTGTATTGTATTCGGCGATTGCGGTTGGCGTGATCGGGGTCTTTTTTGGTAACTACGAGATTCAACAACCCGCTTTCAAGGCTTTCGACATCGGCGGGATGACGGGCACGATGTTTCCGTTTTTGTTTGTGACGATTGCCTGCGGAGCCTGTTCGGGATTTCACGGTTTGGTTTGTTCGGGAACTACGTCCAAGCAAATTGACAAAGAATCACACACGCGCCCCGTTGGTTACGGTGCGATGCTAGCCGAAGGATTTGTAGCGTTTATCGCGCTCGTCACGATTATGATCGCGACGAATGCGATGATTACCGGAGCGGACGGCAAAGCCTTCTCAGCCGGGAAGATTTATGGTAACGGCATCGGAGAATTTTTAACCATTTTGATCGGCAAAGATAATTTGCCGTTCGCCATAACCTTTGGCGCAATGGCTTTTTCGACCTTTGTTTTCGACACTTTAGACGTTTCGATGCGTTTGGGGCGGTATTTGATTCAGGAACTTTTCGGTATCCGAAGTCACGTTGGCGCGATTATCGCCACTGCGGCCACCGTTTCGATTCCGTTATTTATGGCATTTTATGCGAAATCGGGTTCGTATCTGGATTTTTGGACGCTGTTTGGTGCATCAAATCAATTGTTGGCCGGTTTGACCTTGCTTTCGATTACCGCCTGGCTCTATCAGGCGCGCCAGAGAATTGCTTTTACGCTCTTGCCGATGCTTTTTGTTCTGACCATTACGCTGTGGGCTTTGACCAAACTTGCGATTGGGAATTTGTCGGCTTCGAGCGGTTTTGATGTGAAAATGTTTAATGGAATGACGGCAATTGCGTTGGTTGGATTGGCAATTTTCCTGATAATTACGGCATTATTGAAATTGCGAACTGAACGTCAGAATCTTGAGCCGGCAGAAAGCGTCTGAACAATGCAACAAGACTTTCCGATACAAATTAACGAATATTTTTATACTGATTACGTTTCGGCTCAGGAAATGGACGCGTTGCTGGCCCAGGGGTGGCGAAATTTCGGGCAGTATTTCTTTCGTCACAGCTGGGACTTTTTACGCGACGAACAACGAACGGTAATTCCGTTGCGGGTGCGGCTGAGGGATTTTTCGCTTTCCAAAAAACAACGGCGTATCATCAAGCAAAATCTGGATTTACAGACCGTGATCCGTCCGATTGTGATTGACGAAGAAAAGCACGATCTTTTTGACCGTCACAAACAACGTTTCAAATCTAATGTCCCGCCCTCAATTTACACTTTTCTCGATTTGGAGGCAGGCTCTATTCCGTGCGAGGCTCTGGAATTTTGCGTTTATGAAGAGGAAAAATTGTTGGCGGTTAGTTTTTTAAACTCCGGGAATACTTCGACTTCGGGGATTTATGCGATGTTTGAACCGGAGTGCACATCGCGCAGTCTGGGAATTTACACAATGCTGCTCGAAATAGAATTTTCGCGCCGGATGAATAAGAGTTTTTACTATCAGGGCTATGCCTATCAGGGCGAATCTTTTTACGATTACAAAAAACGTTTTCGCGCACTCGAAATGTTTGACTGGCAGGGGAACTGGGTAGATTTCAGGGAATAAGGTCAGTCGCAGGCGGCAGTCGCAGGCGGCAGTCGCAGGCGGCAACTGCAACTGCAACTGCAACTGCAACTGCAACTGCAACTGCAACTGCCAACTGAATTTACGTTTTCTTAAAGCTCGCATCATGATAATTTTGCCGTTTCGGGTAATGCAAAAACATTCCGATGATTCCCAAAATAAACCACAAAAAGAAATATTGATAATCAAAGGCAAAGGCCAGAACCAAACCCATAATACTGATTGACTCGCAAAAGGCTAACCCGAGAATCAGCGCGGTCTGAACCATCTCCGGCTTTTGTTCATCAATTGCCGTTTGAACAGTTTGCATTCTGATAAACAAACTGACAAAAAGATTCATAATTGCCAAGAACCCGAAAATGATGATAACGATCAGGTTTTCACCAAACAGGGGTTTAGTAAAATCAAATCTAAACAGTTGCGGTTTGGTAAAATACAAAATCATAAAAAATAGAGATTGACTGATTAGAAAAGCTGACCAGACGACCAGATTTGTCCGATAAAGCTGTTCTGTGTTTTGTTTCATATTTGCTCCCAAATTTGCCTAAGGTTACTTTTAATCGAATTACTGTTCTATGTTACACTTTTGGCACAAAATATTTATAACAAGGATTTCACTTTCAAGACAATGAGCAAAATATCAAGACGTGATTTATTAAAAACCGGTGCCCTGGCTACAATTACGGCATCATTGACCGGTGCGGGAAACGAAGTTTTAGCCGAAGTCCCTGCCAACAAAACGATGATCGGCGTTCCGTTTGAACGAAAAGATAAAGTTCGGGTCGGAATTGTCGGTGTCGGAGAGCGTGGAAAGTCAATGATTAGCGATTTTATCGGGGTGGAAAATATCGAGATCATTTCTCTCTGCGATAACGTCAAAGCTAATTCCGAGGC
>JANOEF010000507.1:0-1704 GCA_031413075.1 Acidobacteriota bacterium
ATTACCGGTTGGCGGGACCGGCAAAATCTTAAAGCGAGCCTTACGGGATGAATGAAACGAACATCGGATGAGTTTGAAGGGGCAAACTAAGCACCAATGCACAATTAACAATGGACAATGGACACTGAAGAAAGCCCAAAAACCCAAGTTAATCAGCTATTTGCAAACTTTTCTTAATTTTTCAAAAGGTCGTAAAACTTTTGCTGACCTGCTTACTTTTTTTATCCTCTATCCATTCCGGGTGATTCGCAGATTGGTGAGCCAGTCCAGCCAGCGATATTTAAGAGCTTTTGGTGCCAAATGTTCAGTGATGCCCAGTGTTTTACGAGGCTTGCCGTCACGCAACGTCAAGGTCATTTCGCTTACAAAGCGTAAATTAAAAAGACTCGAATCAAGCAACTGAGTTTGTTTGATCCTCAAACGCATATTGTCCTCAGTGACAAAACTTAAACGATTTGGATATTTAACCCCGAACATTTGCCGGGAAAAGTTTTGGGACTGATAAAGAGCCTCGCGCAGACGCAATTCTGAGTTTCTGACAACGTAAAGTTTGTTTACGGGTTCTGAATTTCCAAATTCTTGTAAGCGAAAGAAAACAGCGGTGGCGTCATTAAAGTGAGCCCGTCCCCATTGCAAATTTTGAATTGTCTCGTTACAAAAGCGTAAGTCGGAATAATGTGTGAGACAACCAGTTCCACGAAAATTGATAGTCTCTGTTCTTTTTCCTTTTTTGTCCGAAACCTTGAGATTACCGGTCACATCCGCTCTGGGCGCAACCAAATTCCAAAAATGGAGATTGTCAGATTCTAGGTCTGGTTGAAAATCACTTTCTATCAAAAGCCACTCCAGTCGCCCCTCGAGAGTTTTTTGACCCGCCGATTTGGCATTAATTTCGACCATAAAACCTTTGCCATACGGCGCAAATTCAAATTTAAATTGACTTTCGTTGATGTTAACCGAATTTTCATCCGAATTAATTTTAAAGTCCGATTCAGGAAATTCATTAATAATTCGATGAAGCGGCTTCCCGTTTCGATAAAAATAGATGGCCACGGCCGGGGTTTTGGCTTGATTGGTGGACGAATTGTAGCGGGGCGAGAAGATGAAATTATCGTAAAAAATTATTACTAACGCATCGCGTCCATCGTCACTGAGCGCATCAAAAGACCACCATTGATAAGCCTTTTCACCGGTCGGGTGGAAAGCGGCAACAGCGCGAGTGCTCGAAGCAAAAGCCATTTTTTTAGCCAAAACTTGTGTTGTCACAGCTATTTAGTTATTTTCAGATTGATTTTAAAAATAAAAACCTCAGAGAGAAATTAACCTCTCTGAGGTGAAAAAGTCAAAATGGCGGTGCAAATTAAAAAATAGTCGGGTCCTTAAATGGAGTCGAAACTGTAAATGTGATAAAAGATTCAAGCGCTGCTTCCGGTTTCTTTCTGAATAAATAAACGGTAGTTAAACGTTTTTTCCAATCATTGGTGGCCGGATTTTTTTCTGCTTCGCCGAGTTTGTAGGCACGACAGTAGGCATCAATCATCAAATCAAGCGCCTTTTCAATTTTTTCCTGATCGGTCTTCAAATCAGCATCAGAAATAGTTTTAGCCTTAACTTTAATGTCCAGATCTTTTGACAGTTTTTCATAAACACTTTCGTAATAATCAGCAATGAGCCGGTATGGTTCGGAACTCTTTTTTAAATATG
>JANOEF010000508.1:0-6905 GCA_031413075.1 Acidobacteriota bacterium
TGTTCCCAAAGATTTTCGTTTTGTAGATGAAACCGAAGAGGTGGCAATCAGCGGAATTAATCAATCAGCCGAATTACCCGCAACTGCGCCCGAACCAACCGTCACCGAATCAATCGTCAGAGAAAAGCCCGCGCCGCCCGATCTAAGCGGGGAAAACCAAAACCTTGACGAAATCCGCCGAAAAATGATGATGGAAGCCTTAAAACAAAGACTTCCTGAGCCGCAACCGGGCGAAAAACGCGAATTAGGAACTATCGAAAAAGTTGAATGTGATAACAAAGGAATGTATTTTGTCATGAAAACCGCGAATCAGGTGTTAAAACTTAACGCCTTGCAAAATGTCCAGATCCGCTCCTTTGTGCCGGATGCCGGCGGCGTCCAGTTCGGCTGCGGACTCAAACAGTTTGACGTTCCGGCAGTTTTTATTTACAAAGTAGAAACAAAGCCCAAAGCAAAGGTTCAAGGTGATTTGATTTCGCTTGATTTTGTGCCGAAAACTTTTCAGTTGGAGAATTAGTCTCAGGAGATCTAAATTTGGTATAAAACAGAGAATTGTCCACAAATGAACACGGATAAGCACGGATGAAAGCAGTTAGAAATAATCTAAAACCAAGCGTCAAGTTGACTTTATTCACGTCTCAAATATTTAAAATAATCTGTGTTCATCTGTGTCTATCTGTGGATGAATACTTTCTTCAGCATTTGGAACTACTGAGTTTAGACGAATAAGGAATTTTGCGAGTTATGAAAAGAAGTTTTTTTCGGCACATCGTTCTATGTTTTCTGCTAAATTTTTCTCTGGTTTTGACCGTTTCCGCAAAACCTCTATGGCTCAGCTTAGAGACTGAAAATTTCCACTTGGCCGGAAATGTCGGCGCGACCGAACTTCAAACCGTTGCCCGCAAACTCGAAACCTTTCATCGCTATTTTCGCCAAACCCTCCCCAACCTCCAAATCGAAACGCCTTTTCGGATCAATCTCATCATTTTCAAAAAAGAATCGGAGTTAAGTTTTCAACTCCAGCCCGGTTCTCAGGATTTTTGGATGTCGGATGAGTCCGGTGATGCGCTTCTTTCAACCGATAAACCCGAAGCTCTGAAAGATTTTAAGGCGGGCTATGCCAAATTTTTATTGGAAAACAATGTCGGGAAAAATAATCTTCCGGTCTGGCTTTTTGAAGGTTTAGCCGAGTATTTTCAAACTTCTGAAACCGAGAAACTCGTCAGAAGTTTGCCGCAAAATAAGATGATTCCGATTGATGTTCTACTCGAAACCGATCATTTTACACTGCAAAGCCAGGAATCGGAGCGGAAACTGATATTTAGAGCCGAAGCCTGGGTATTGTTGCAATACTTATTAAAAGATGCCAAAGATTTAACCAAAATCGAGAAATTTATTGAGCTGAAAAAGCGGGGAATGGAGAACCGAAACGCAATGGCTCAGGCTTTTGAGACGAGTTTAGCGAAAATAAAGTCCGAGCTCCCGAAATTTATCGAAGCGAATAATTTTACCGAAGCGCAAACCGATTTCGATAATAACCCGTCCCCGGAAAAGGTTGGGCAACTCGCGCAAATTTCTGAGTCCGACTGGTTTGCCGTGCAGGCTGATTTTCTTTACGGCGCGAATCGTTTGAAGGACTCCGAAGTTTTGATTGAAAAGTCACTGAAGCTTGAGCCGAATCAGAGTCTGGCGCTGACCACTCTGGCATTGATCAAAGCCCGAGGTTTCTCTTATGATGAGGCGGAAGCCTTAGCCGAAAAAGCCATCGAAAACGAGCCGGATAATTTTCTTAATCATTTCCGATCGGCACTTGTGACCAGTAAACGCGGAATGACCGAATACGGTTTTGTTTCAGGTTACAATGCCGGTTTTGCTCATAAAATCCGTGAGGCATCGAAGCGTGCGATTGAGCTAAATCCTGATTTTATTCCGGCTTACGCGCTTTTAGTGTTTGTTAATGCGGCTCGCAATGAAGATCTGGACGAATCAATCGGGTTGATCCAACGGGCTTTACACATTGCTCCGGGCAATCATCAATACCAGCTTCGACTGGCTGAACTCAATTTGCGGAAAGAGAAATTTGCCGAGGCCCGCAAATTAGCTTTTCAGGTTCTCGAAAATACTGAACGCGGAGGCGTTAAGCTCTACGCCCAAAATACTATTCAACGAATTGATGCGACTGAATATCAACTTGAAAGACTCCGTCGTGAAAAGACAATATACGTTAATGACGAGATCGTTACGGAAAAACCGCTGACCGACGAAGAGATAAAAAGATTGCGCGAACAGGCTACCATTGATCAGATCCGGGCTGTTTTGCGTCGCCCCGGCGTAGATGAAAAAAGAGTTTTCGGCTCTTTGTCCAAAATTGAATGCAGCAAAAACCGGATTGATTTCTTAATCAAAACTCAAATGGGCTGGCAACGGTTTCACGCCGGTTCATTGGACACCGTCAGATTACTCTCTCTGGTCGAAGAAATGTCGGACTATCGTTTGAATTGCGGTAGTTTGGTGCGTGAGAATAACGCCTCGATCATCCTTAACCGGGCAGGGGAGATTGTTTCGATTGAATTTGTGCCGAAAGGATTTAAATAAAAAGCCGGAAGATCCGCGAAAACATTAGACATTATTTGGAATAAATTTGAATGAGATTAAACCAATGTTTTCTCGCTAATTTCCGCTAATTTTCTTAAAGCAGAAATTCGCGTTTATTCGCGTTTATTCGCGGGCAATTTCTTATTTCAAATAATCTCTATCAATTGACGGTTAAAATCTCATTCCAATTAGTAGTAAAACTTTGGCTTTTCCGCATCTGCTTCATCTGCCACCCTGCTTTCTCCGATAATCCAAAGCGCACCGTGTCTTTTCCAAACCTCCGATTTATTTCGTCAATGGCTTTCATCAGATTATGTTGTTGTTGAAATTTTTCATCATCAAACATTCTCTTGGTCAATTTGTCACTTGGCGTTAATCCGCTTAAAATAACCCCCGCCTTTCGATAGTCAAATCCTTCTTTGAAAATTTGCCCCAATGATTGAAGTGTCCAGGCTTGAATTTCGGCGGTTGAATCGGTTGGATAGTTTGAACTGTAGGTGGCTGAATTAGCATATTCATACGGAGTCGGTCTGAATCTGTCGGTTGAAATAAAGACCGTCACAGCACCGGCGGCGAGATGATGTTTTCTCAGCTTTTCGCAGACACGAGAGAGAAAATACAGCGTTGCACTTTTAAGCTCGCCGTAATCGCTGACAGTTTGTCCAAACGAGCGTGAACAGGTAATATTATGTTTCTTGGTCGTCACCTGTTCAAACGGCAAGCATTTGATGCCGCGCAGTTCGAGCGCGATTCTGGCGCCGACGACTGACAATAAACGGCGGATAAAACGATGATCGGTCTCGCGTAATTGCCAGCCGTTTAAGATATTATTTTGTTTGAGTTTTAACGCCGAGCGAAAGCCAATGCCCCAAATGTCCTGAACTAAGGTTTCTTTTAAAATACTTTCGGTTTTATCCGAACCATAAAGATTCAAAACGCCTTTTTCTTTTAATTCATCTTTTTTCGCCCGTTTGTTGGCAATTTTGGCTAACACTTTGGTTTCGCCAATTCCGATTGAAACGGGAATTCCTGTCCATTTGTAAATCTTTTCCCGCATAGAATAAGCCAATTTATCCAGCGAATGTTTGCGCGGTTCAAGTGAAAGAAAGGCTTCATCAATCGAATAGATTTCGATTTCGGGCGTGAAATTATGCAAGAGATTCATGACTCTGCCCGACATATCGCCGTAGAGCGCATAGTTTGAGGAAAAGATTGCCGTATCGTAATCATCTAAAAGATTGATAACTTTGAAGAGGGGCGCGCCCATCGTAACACCCATTTCTTTGGATTCGTCCGAACGTGAAATGACACAACCATCATTATTGGAAAGGACAACGACTGGTTTGCGTTTAACCGATGCGTCAAAAATACGCTCACAGGAAACATAAAAGTTATTGCAATCGAGCAAGGCTATTGCATCATTTTTCATAAATTTGTCAGGCACTGGCAAAAGGCGGAAAATGAATGATAAATGACTAATATTTATTGATGGCCCAGATAACTTTCCCCCAAACTTCAAAATCTAAATCGGGTGTGATTTCAAACGGCTTATGATTAATATTCTTCGGCATCAGCCAAACTTTTCCCTCATCATCAATCAATAACTCTTTGACACACATTTCGTCACCGATGCGGGCAATCACAATATCGCCGGACTTAGTTTCCGGCATGCGGTCAACGATCAAGGTCGCATTTGGTTGAATCCCGGCCTCGATCATCGAATCACCGGTGGCCCGCACAAAGAATGTGGTGGAAGGATGCCGAACAAGTTCTTGATTCAAATCAATCGAAGATTCGATATAATCATCAGCCGGAGAAGGAAAACCCGCCGAAATACGACTTAAAAATAATGGACACGAAACGGCTCGGTAGCTCTTAAAAGAGACTGAAACCCTCGCAATATCTGTAATTTCTTGCATAAAGAAACAAATAACGTGAACAAACTTGAATCTAAACTATGCAACAATGTATAACACATAAGACGCTTTTTGAGAAGGTCTGATTTTACATTTCTGAGAATTAAATTGTTTCGAGTAGCGGCTTCAGCCGATTTTGTTTCGAGTAGCGGCTTCAGCCGATTTCAAAATGGGGGCAGAAAGCGAAAAAAAGCTGCCGCGCGAAACGACAGCTTTCGTAAGTTTTTTTTGACCTGTTTATTAATTCTACTTTGTTGGATTTTAGCTCAAGGGGTCGGTCAACCCCATCCCGGAATCAGAGTTTTTGGTCGATTGGGACGGAGATTTTCAAATTTGGGGATCCAAAATCCAAAATCTAAAATCCAAAATTGAGCCGGTATCCCAATCTGACAAAGGAGAATTAGTTGTTCAATGGGCTGACGCTGGTATTAGCCGCCCAATTGGAATCTGGAATAGGTGCGGTTGCGCTCAGATAAATCACTCCCTCAGTTGAAATCGCGAAGAATTTTGTTCCGGTGGCTGTAATTTGACTGGCACCGGCACCGTAAGTGGGGTGCGTAACCGGGGCAGCGACTCCAAAGTAGGAAGCCGGAGCGCCGGCCGAGGCCGTCACGGCTGATATTCCGAACGTGTATCCGCTCTTGGTGCCGGTAGCAACTATCGTATCAACTAAATTTAACGTATTGAGTGTTGCCAGTCCGGTGGCGTCAGGGGCACCGCTGGTGACGCCGGCATAGTTACCTGAACCGGTTGTTGATTGATAGGTTGCCTGTGCACTATGGATATTGCGAAGCGTTGTAATGGCCGAAGCTTCGTTGGCGGCGCGGCGTGAGGAAAGTAAATTTGGAATCGCAATAGCCGCAATGATACCGATGATCACGACCACGATCAACAACTCGATTAACGAGAAACCTTTTTGACTTTTCATACTTGGAGTAGAATCCTTTGAATTTAATTTTGTTTCAAAGACGTCATGACGTCAGAGATTTTAGATGGCAAAAGCTGTGCCAGAGGATTGAAGTTGTTGGCAAGGTTTGTTTTCAACGGATTTAGAAATTTCTCAATTAACCGATTCCGGATCTTTCTCTAAAAACTAACAAATTTTGATAGTTAATTGACAAAATACGTCACTCTCGGAATAGAACTAAGCCATCAAATTAAAGGTCGGAATACGCCATCTTGCTCGCTAAAATGAAAAAAGCAGGCCCACGCCACAGGCTTGCCGTTTCGAGTTACCTCTGATGTTACGCAGTTTTGAATTTTAGTATATTTAATCATTCTGCGTATTGAAATGCCCTTATTGGAAATTGGACCCCATTTCCCTAAAGCCGGGTAAGCGTAAAAGTTGGCTGAGCCGGGAACGGAGGATTAACCCGATTTAATTGAGCCTGCCACGGATGTCTGTCCCAATCCAAAAAAATCAACACCACGTCCTCGTGATTGTTGCCGTCCGGATATGGCGAATGTTCAAAGTTTGTTTCAATATAAGGGGCAACCGGATTGGGCTGCAGTCCGACAAAAACTTGCGGAATATAGCGGCAATGCAGTTTAGCCTGCCACAATGAGCCATCGAGGGTGACATACTTTAACCACTCAAATTCGTTAATGTTCAAATCGTCTCGATGCCAAACAAACCAATTTGGATCATCAGTGTTTTGAACCACGCTTCCGGCGAGGCTCACATTTGTGTTTCTAAATCGGGCATATCTCGCTATTCCGTCAATCCATGTATATTCAATTACGGAACTTAAACCTTCCTGCATTTATTTCGCCTCCTATATCAAATGTTGGACTGAAAACTTACTTTTATTTTCAACTTATTTCTTTTCGAAAACATAAAAGTAAAAATTAATCTTCGCCTATATATGTATATGAGTCTTTTGCCTAAAATGTTACAAATTATTATTTTTTCATGATAGTTGTCTATGGCATTCAAAGGCTGACCACTGAACAAAGAGCGTGTGCCGGATGTGAAAATGCCGCTGTCAAAAAATTGGAAGATCTGATGAAATATTGCGATGAATTGGAAGCCAACATTCAGGAACGCAAACAAAACGCGGAAAGCTTATTGCAAATGTCATTGGCTTATTGCAAATGTCATTGAAATAAGGGGAAACGCCGAAATAAGAGTTTTTGGCACAAACACAAAGAAGCAAGCCATTTTAGCTTGCTTCTTTGATAACTTATTGCAAATAAGTAAGATAGGGTAATACACCCGGCAGGATTCGAACCTGCGACCCTCTGGTTCGAAGCCAGATACTCTATCCAGCTGAGCTACAGGTGCATATCAAGTTTCAAACTATACCAAAAAAATCAATAAAACAAAAACTGCCTAATTGTTTTTTTGCAAGATGGGTATAATTAAAAGTGTGACTTTTCAGGCGAAAAATGAGT
>JANOEF010000509.1:0-8171 GCA_031413075.1 Acidobacteriota bacterium
GTCGGAAAATCATCCGGCGTCGGAATTTTCATCGGTGCGTCAATATCATAAAGTTTAAAGGCGCCGGTATTCCAAAAAACAACAGCATCCTTTCAAGCTACTCCCCACTCCCCGCCCTTTACTCTCCGCCAACTGCCGTATTCGCTTGCGCTTCGCCGTGTTCCGCCAAAAATCGCTCCGCATCAATGGCTGCCATACAACCCGTTCCGGCAGCGGTAATCGCCTGGCGATAATAGCTGTCCTGCGCATCACCGCAAGCAAAAACCCCCTCAACATTAGTTTTCATCGTCCGGCCTTCGGTCTTCAGATAACCAATTTCGTCCATCTCCAGCACACCCTGAAAAAGTTGGGTATTCGGCTGATGCCCGATGGCGATGAACACGCCCTGAGTCGGAAAAACACTTTCTTCGTTGGTTTGATTATTGAATATCCGAATTCCGGTCACCCCCGCTTCTTTCGTGCCGAGAATTTCCTTGATTTCAGTATTCCACAAAAATTCGATCTTCTCATTAGAGAGTGCCCGTTCCTGCATAATCTTTGAGGCCCGAAGCGAATCGCGGCGATGAATCATCGTCACGCTCGAGGCAAACCGAGTCAGGAAAGTTGCCTCTTCGACCGCCGTATCGCCGCCGCCAACCACCACGAGCGGTCGCCCGCGGAAAAAGAACCCATCACAGGTCGCACACGCCGAAACCCCGTTGCCGCCCAATCCGACCGGCACCGGTTCCTCGCCCGGGACGCCCAGCCATTTAGCTGAGGCGCCGGTCGAGATAATCAAAGTTTCGGCTTTGATGATGGTCGTAATTTCATCACTGTCCTGACTGGCTTTGCCGTAAAGTGTGAACGGACGTTCAGTTAAATCAATCTTGTCAATCCAGACGTTGATGATTTCTGTCCCAAATCTGACCGCTTGAGCGCGAAATTCGTCCATCAACTCAGGTCCCATAATTCCTTTGGCAAACCCCGGATAATTTTCGACATCGGTGGTAATGGTCAGCTGTCCACCTGGTTGCGGACCATCAATCACAAGCGGTTCAAGTTGCGCCCGCGAAGCATAAATTGCCGCCGTCAATCCGGCGGGGCCTGAGCCTAAAATAACAACTTTGCGATGAATTTCTGTCTTTGACATAAAGATTTTTTCTTACTCCAATTTCGATTTTTTCTAAAGATACAGTATAACTATCACGGCCCATCTTAGTCGAATAGCCAACTATGGTTGATTTATAATTCCAGAATTTTATGAATTTATTCGTTTTTTTCACCAAAAGAGTGTTTTCAAAAATCAATTTTGTGTTAAACTAAGCATTCGTTTTATTGAATTTAGTTAAAGTCTGACTTGGAATGACAACCACTTTGCAGCCTCAATTTGAGGAAAAACGTTTCGCGTTGAGAATGGCATTACGCCTCCCGATTGTAGTTTCGGGACGGGCGGATGACGGTGCGGCGTGGAGCGAACCAACTGAAACCGATGATATCTCAACCACCGGCGCATTATTTCATTTGAATCAAAAAATCAGCGTTGGCGAAAATCTCTATATTCGCTCGCATCGTCCTGATGGGATGCCGGTCGAGGTCAAAGCCAATGTGGTGCGGATTGCACCGGCTATTTATGGAACAAATCGAATCGGAGTTTCGATCATCGAACCAACCGAAAATTGGCTCAGACTTTTTGTCGCCTGGGTAGCCGATGACCAGTCTAGCGAAGAAGATTAGAGAGACTAAAAGCCAAAAATGAAAAAGTGAAAAAGTTTGTTAGACGTCATAACACTTTTTCACTTTTCTACTTTTGAACTTTTTCAGATTAAAAATTATGTCAAACTATCAATCAATTTTAGTCGAAAAGCGCGGAACCATCGCGATTTTAACCATCAACCGTCCCGACAAACTGAACGCCTTGGCTCATCAAGTTCATGCCGAAGGCGTCGCCGCCCTCGAAGAATTACGACAGGATGACGAAGTCCGGGTGGTGGTCATCACCGGAGCCGGTCAAAAATCTTTTGTGGCCGGAGCAGATATCAGCGAATTTGCCGGACAAACACCTGTCACTCAACGCAATCAATTTCAGGAAAAAACGCTTTTTAATTCGATTGACGCATTTCCCAAACCGGTCATTGCGATGATCAACGGCTTTTGTTTGGGTGGCGGAAACGAATTGGCCCTCGCCTGCGACATCCGGATAGCGAGCGAAAATGCCCGATTTTCTCAGCCTGAAATAAATTTGGGGATTATGTGCGGTGGCGGCGGAACTCAGCGTTTAACGCGTCTCATCGGCGAAGGCCGAGCAATGGAAATGGTTCTCACCGGCGAGATGATTGATTCGGCCAAAGCCTTGCAATTTGGACTGGTCAACTACGTTTACCCGTTGGCGGAACTCGAAGAAAAAACGCTTGAACTGGCCGGCAAAATAGCCGAAAAAGCTCCGATTGCCCTCCAATTAACCAAAGAAGCGGTTAAATTTGCCTCGCGCTCAAATCTGGACGAAGGCTTACGCCGCGAAGTTGATCTGTTCGCCATTTGTTTTTCGACCGAAGATAAAGCAGAAGGTGTAGCCGCATTTTTAGAAAAACGAAAGCCTGTTTTCAAAGGAAAATAACCAAAGGGCTTGACGATTAGCTTTAATTTAGCTAAATTCAATGTTTGCTGATTTGAATTTTTTATTCGGCAATTTGAAAAACCGGGGACATAGCTCAGTTTGGCAGAGCGCATGACTGGCAGTCATGAGGTCAGGGGTTCGACCCCCCTTGTCTCCATCAATAGAATCAATAACTTACAGTGATTACAAGGCAACTCAGAGGTTGCCTTTCATTATTTTCCTCTTTTTCCTCGAATAATTTCTAAAGTTTTCTTCGTTGGAAAAACACTCCATAAAACTCGAAAACCATCGAACCCTATGTGCTTCAGCATCTTACGGTGTTTTAGATTTACAAAAAGCCGATTCGTTGATAACTTCATCAAAGGCTATTAGAATCGGGTCAGATCCATTCAAGTTTGGACTGCAAAAGGCCAATCAAATTTAAGACGGAATTACAAACTAGAAATGGAGGAGTCAAAGGACTGTTTTTTGTCTAATAAAACTTGACCATCTCACACGCATTTGGTGCTCTTGGATTGAGTACTGGCGCAACGCATATAGCGAAGACTTGTTCTGCCACCATGGTGTTCTGATTACTGTAGAAAAAGGTATAGTGAATTATGATGAATCAAACTATTGGGAGTCGGATTCCGACGGCCATAAAAAAAAGATTAGACAAAGCCAAAGGAACGAAAGCTGTTTTGGAATTTGTCAATGAAAAATATCCGAATATTGTTGGGATTTTGAGTAATTTTTGTGCTTTAGCGGGAATCCCCCGTCCGTCAACCATGGAAGGCGATGTCGCCAAATTTATTATCGAAATTGCTGAAGAAAAAGGCTGGCAATACAAGACGGACGCCGCCGGAAATCTCGCGGTTTCGATCCCCGGCAAAGGCACGGGTCTCAATGCGGAAACTGTCTGTCTGCAGGGACATATGGACATGGTGACGGTACCTGTCAGTTTTGATTTTTTGAATACCCCGCTGATCTTGAAAATTGATAAAGGCGAATTTGAGGGTTCTCCCGTCGACATTCTGAAAGCCGACCAAACAACTTTGGGAGCAGATAACGGCATCGGTGTTTCAGCCTCAATTGAGGTTGCCCTTAACCAGCCCGAAAATTGTCCCCCGTTGGTCTTGCTTTTTACGATAGACGAAGAAACGGGATTGACTGGGGCAATGCAGCTTGATAAATCGCTCCTTCACGAAGCGAAATATTTAATAAATTTAGATAGTGAAGATCACGGAACGATCACCATAAGCTGTGCCGGCGGAAAAATGGCGGAAGGAGAAATCGTGCGTGGTAAAGCTGCCGCTCCTGACGGCTTTGTGCCGATTCAGGCAGGAATCAAAGAACTCGCGGGCGGACACAGCGGACTTGAAATTCACGAGAAACGTGGTAATGCCGTTATCATTCTCGCAAAAGCTGTAAAAAATGCCCTTTCGGAAGATGAATTTTACCTTTCAACATTTGATGGCGGCGATAAGAGAAATTCGATTCCCGCCTGGGCTTCCGCAAATTTTTTCATCGGAGAAACAAATGCGGACAAAACGATTGAAAACATCAAAACGGCTCTTGAAAATCAAATAAGAACCGAGGTTGAGACAGAATTCAGTCGTAAGATCATCATTGAAGTCACCAAAGGCGATGCGCGCGGAAAAGTTTTCAGTTCTGATTTTTCAAAGGATTTTGTGGCAACGGTTGCCGAGATTCAAAATGGCGTTCTGAGCAAATACGAGGAGGAACCGTTTATTGTGGCGACCAGTTCAAACCTCGGCGTCGTCAGGACCGAAGAGGACAAGATTACGTTCTTAGATAATATGCGGACGTCGGAAAAAGGCGGATTTGAAAAGGTTGAAGCTAGATTATTGCCGCCGCTGAAGAAACTGGGGTGTCAGATCAAGTTGGGAGTTCCCTATCCGGGCTGGGCGCCTGATACGCAAAGTCATCTTTTACAAACCGCAAAAGCCACTTATCAAAATTTGTTTTCAAAAGAAGTCGAAACGGTTGCAGTTCATGCCGGACTTGAATGCGGTGTCATCAAAACCGAAGAGATGCAGGCCATTTCGATCGGTCCGCAAATAAACTGTGCCCATTCGCCGGACGAGCATCTGGTGCTGGAGACGGTTGAGCCGTTTGATAGGTTTTTACGGGCTTTGCTGGTAAACCTGTGCAATTGAACCCGCGCAGAAAGTGAGAATCTCGGGGGACTTTCCCGGTCAATAATTCAATTTCGGTGCGTCATTAGTTCTCCTTCAGGTTTGGAACTTTGCCAAGATATTTATAGTTTAATCCTGTCCACTTCCTTTCAAGTCATATCTTATAAAAAGTATTTGAAAAGTCTGCCGAGAAAAGTTATTTTAGTTGAGGAATGGATAACGAGCCAAATTCAAATAAAAAAACAGGCGCTACCTGGCTCAAACGAATCGGGGTCGCGGGGTTTTTGTTTTTTCTGATCAAGGGATTGATTTGGTTAGCTTTAATTATCGGCGCCACCTATTTTGGCTACGATTTTTTGAATTAAGCAGGTCAGCAAATGTTTTGCGACATATTAAAAATAAAGAAAAGTTTGCAAATAGTTGAGTCACTTTCGTTTTTGGGTTTTCTTCATTGTCCATTGTTCATTGTAAATTGTGCATTGGTGGTTACTGACCGGATTATTAAACCAACCTCGTTTATTTTTCGTCCCGGTAAACCTCTTTTAGCAAAGAGATTGTTTCAAAAGACATCTTTTTTCGGTTCCGGGGCATCATTCAAATTGCCTCTTTATTTTTCCAAACGGAGTTTAATGCTATGAAAAAGTTGAGTCTTTTTGCGCTTTTGCTTTTGGTTTCGGCAAGTTTTACGGCTTTTTTCGCTCAATCACGCCCGCAAACTAACGGAGGCGAAAAAAAGATCAATCAGCGGCCGAGTCCGACTCCGCCTCCGGCTACCGGAAATCCCACGATCAATAACGAAAAGGGGAACGCAGTTGAAGATACTGAGATTTTGCGGATTGAAACGAATTTGGTATCAATCCCGGTCAAAGTTTCGGATCGCGGCGGGAGGTTTATCGCAGGTTTAAAAAAGGAAGATTTTAAGATTTTTGAAGACGATGCTGAGCAGGAAATCGCTTATTTTTCTAATATCGAAGAGCCTTTTACCGTGGTTTTGCTGATTGATATGAGCTATTCCACGGTTTTCAAAACGTCTGAAATTCAAAGCGCGGCCATTGGCTTTACCGCCCAGCTCCGTCCAAATGACAAAGTGATGGTCATTTCCTTTGATCAGGAGGTTCGTCTCTTATGTGAACCGACCACCGACCGTCAGGAATCTACCCGGGCCATTAAATCTACCCAAATTGGAACCGGCACCAGTCTTTACGAAGCGGTTGATTTTGTGATTAACAAAAAACTGCGCCAAATCGAAGGGCGGAAAGCGATTGTGTTGTTCACCGATGGGGTTGACACGACCAGTCAGGCGGCACGTTTAGAAAAAAACACCCGTGATGCCGAAGAATTGGATGCCATCATTTATCCGATTCAATACGACACTTACAACGATGTCCAAAACGCTTCGCGAATGCCGGCTCCACTCCCGATTCCGGGCGGCACGCCTTCGTCAACCCGACTGCCAACGCCAACCACTAATCCGTTTCCATTTCCATTTCCGCAAGTTAAAACTCAGAGAAATCCGAATCCAACCGATCCAACCTCGAATCCTTCGACCATTCCGACTTCGAACCCTACCTCCATCGGAACCGGAACTTCCGCCAAAGAATACGAAATTGCCGATTCATATCTTAAACAAATGGCTAATGAAACCGGCGGCAGAGTTTTGCCTGCCAGAGATAAAGCGAGCATGGCACTAGCCTTTTCCAATATCGCTGATGAACTGCGGCAAACTTATAGTCTCGGGTTTTATCCGAAAGAAGAAAAACCGGAAAAGAAACGCAGATTAAAGGTTCGGGTCGCACAAAAGGGCGCCGTTGTCCGCGCCCGTGAAAGTTATACGATCAGCAAAAAAGCCAAAAACTTTGCGGCTAAATGATTGTCCCATCGGGGACTATCGCGTTTTTGGGAATTAAGATGATTCCCTCGCGAATGAAGTAGCTGCCGTTTGGACCGTCTTCATTATCAATACCGCGACTGTTGACGAGCTGCACATTTTTACCGATGCGGGCGTTTTTATCAATAATCGAACGCTGAATAATGGTATTTTCACCGATTCCGATGTGCGGAATGGCCCGGGTCACATTGGTCTTCATTTCTTCGACTGTTTCAAAAAAATCGGACCCCATCAAGATCGAATTTTCAATCTTTGAGCCTTCGTCAATCCGGGAGCGCAAGCCGAAAATTGAGCGTCTGGCAGTAATTCCGTTCAAAATACACCCTTCGCTGACCATCGAATTGTCAATGTCGCAGTTATGAACTTTGGAAGGCGGCAGGTAACGGCTGCGAGTATAGATCGGATATTCGGTGTTAAAGAAATTAAACTTTGGTAATGGCGATGCGAGGTCAAGATTTGCTTCATAAAAGGCGCGAATGGTTCCGATGTCTTCCCAATAATCTTTGAAAAGATGCGCCTGGACATTATATTTTTTGATGGCATCCGGAATAATTTCGCGTCCAAAATCAACCCAGGTTTTATCTTCGTCCAAAAGTGTCACCAGCCGTTCATAATTAAAAACATAAATCCCCATCGAAGCCAAAAAAGGGCGTTCAGCGGCTTCTTCGGCAGTCAGCCCAAACCGAGTGGTGTCAACTTTCATGGACTCCAGCGCATCGCCTTTCGGTTTTTCTTTGAATTCGATGATTCGGCCTTTTTCATCGGTTTTGAGCAAACCAAATTCTTCGGCTTCTTCGCGCCGGTTAGGAATCACCGAAATCGTTAAGTCGGCGTTTGTATCAAAATGCCGCTGCAAAAATTTGCGGTAATCCATTCGATACAGATGATCGCCCGAGAGAATTAAAAGCGTATCAACCCGCCAATCGCGGATGTGCGGAAGCATCTGACGAACCGCATCCGCCGTCCCCTGAAACCATTCAAGATTTTCTCTGGTCTGTTCGGCCGCCAGCACTTCGACAAATCCGGTCGAGAATGATGAAAAACGATAGGTTCGGGAAATATGACGATTCAGCGAGGCCGAATTATATTGCGTCAGCACAAAAATTTGGGTGATCCCCGAGTTGATACAATTTGAGACCGGGACATCAATCAGCCGGTATTTTCCGCCGAGCGGAACTGCCGGTTTTGAACGATGCTGAGTCAAAGGGAAAAGACGGGAACCTGCGCCTCCGCCGAGAATTACTGCCACTACATTATCGTTTTGAGCCATAAATTTATAAAAGTTGTTCAGTTTTTAGAATTACATTTTCAGAATAGCCGTATTTGACTAATAATTTCAAGAATAATATATGAAAAGATTTTGACTTTTGCCAAAAAGGGTGATAACTTTCGTGTCATCAGGTTGAGTAAAACTTAATCTGATTGTTCTTTTCAGCATAATTGTTTTGGTGTCGTTTTTAAGAACGAAGAATAGGGAAGTCGGGTGAAAACCCCGCACGGTCGCGCCACTGTAAAGTCAGGAGACCTGCCAAAATATTTATAGCCAATGAAT
>JANOEF010000510.1:0-16802 GCA_031413075.1 Acidobacteriota bacterium
CCTGGCATCCCGGCGGCCGAGCGCGAGCAGGTGTTTCAGCCGTTCTACCGCTCGCTCGGCACGAATGTGGACGGCTCGGGCCTGGGCCTGGCGATCGTGCGCGAGATCGCGCTCAATTACATAAATGAACGTAGAATTAATAAACAATGTCCTTTACGCTTTGGCACGATTGCTGGCGGAAAATAAAGAGCAAATTATTGAAGCTAACAAGCTCGACCTCAAAACTTGCCCAAAAGATGATCTGGTCATTTACGACCGGCTGAAAGTGGACGAATCCAAGGTTGAAAAAATGATTGATTCGGTGAGAAAGGTTATCGCTTCACCGAATCCGATCAGCAAAATTCTTTATACTCACACCCGCGAAAACGGGATGCGTATCGAAAATCGGACAGTTCCGTTTGGCACCATTTTAATTATCTACGAAGCGCGTCCCGACGTTTCCATCGAAGCCGCGATCATTGCGCTCAAAGCCGGAAGTGAAATTTTGCTCAAAGGCGGTAAAGAAGCCCGAAATACCAATCTTTGTTTGGCGAACCTGTGGCAAAAGGCGCTGGCAGAAAACGGTGCCGACATAAATTTTGTCCGCTATCTCGACATTTCGCGCGAAGAAACGCAGAAACTCATTTCGGGCGAAACCGAAAAATTCGATTTAATCATTCCACGGGGCGGCGAGCAGTTGATTGATTTTGTCTCAAAAAACTCAAAAGTTCCGGTTATCATCAGCGGGCGCGGCAATAATTTTTCCTACGTTGCCGAAGATGCGGATTTTGACATGGCGTTGAAAATTATTTTAGACGGCAAATCACGTTTGAGCGTCTGCAATGCGCTCGACAAAGTTTTGCTGGATGAAAAATTGCCGCAATTAGCCGATAAAATTGACCAAATTGTGAATGCTTTGCACGCTAAAAGCATTGATGTTTTAGGCGATGCCCCGGTTAATTATGTTAATCCTTCAACCAATTTATTCGCGGAGGAAGTCTGGTACGAAGAATTTTTGTCAGCGAAAATGGTGGTTGGGATAGTTTCAAATATTGACGAAGCAATTGAGAAAATCAATAAATATTCGGGCGGACATTCAGCCACAATTATTACTGAGGCGGGCGAAAAAGCTGAAAAATTTATGTTGGAAGTAGATTCGGCCGCAGTTTATCACAATGCTTCAACCCGTTTTACCGACGGCGGAGAATTTGGGCTCGGAGCCGAAATTGCCATCTCGACCCAGAAGTTACATTTTCGCGGACCGCTCGGCGCAGAACATCTTGTAACCAATAAATGGTTAATCTTCGGGGATGGACAGGTGAGAAAGTAAAAAGGTAAAAGGCAAAAATTTGCAGAACGGATGAAGAAAAAATTAGTCTTAAAAATCGGTACCTCAACCCTCACCAACGGGACGAAGCTCATCTCGCGCGGCAAGGTCGAAGACATCGGCCGGCAAATCCTTGGGTTGCGGGATGAATTTGACATTATCCTTGTTTCATCGGGAGCGATCGCCACTGCCCGGCAATTTATCAATATCAAGTCCGAAAAATTAGTCGAATCCAAACAAGCATTGGCCGCGATCGGACAACCGCTCTTGATGCGGATCTATCACGAAATTTTTACCGATTTTGGGATTCACACCGCCCAATGCCTGATGACTTACCGCGATTTTGAAAACGAAACGTCGCGTCAAAATACGCTCAACACCATCCACGAGCTGCTCAAATATAACTATGTTCCGATTATCAACGAAAATGATACGACCGCGGTCGAGGAAATTATTTTGGGTGATAATGACAAACTTTCGGCCTTAGTGGCAACCCTGATCGAAGCCGATCTGCTCGTTTTGGCGAGCGACATTGACGGCGTTTTCGACAAAAATCCGCATTTATACGCGGATGCAAAACTGATTCCCGAAATTAAAAATATCGAAGAAGCTAAAAATTTGGTGGAGGAACGCGATTCGGGTTTGGGAACCGGCGGAATGAATTCCAAACTGGAAGCGGCGATGATTTGCCAGCATCAAAATATCGAAACAATCATCGTCAATGGCGGTCGAAATAATTTCTTGCCGGATGCTTTGGCAGGGAAAATTGCTCATACAAAATTCAAGATCTAGCACAAAAATATTTACTCAATTTCTCAAGTCGCTTATAATCTACAAGCCAGCAAACCTCAGTCTTAAAGTTTTGTTGCTCAATAAATTATGTCGGAACAATTAGAAAAATCGGTGGAAGCAATTCGTTTTGCGATTGCTGAAGCGAGTAAAAATCTGATCGAACGTGAAACTTTGGTCGAACTGGTTGCGCTGGCCGCCGTGGCTCAGGAACACTTTTTAATTATCGGTGCGCCCGGAACGGCGAAAAGTGAAGCCGTCCGCCGAATTGCCAAAGCGACCGGCGGAAATTATTTGAATATCTGCTCGGGCGTTTTACCGAACCAAGCGAAATTTTCGGCCCCGTAGATTTACGCAAACTAAAAGAAGGAATCGTCGAAACCGAAACCACGGGAATGCTGCCCGAAGCTGAAATTGCATTTTTGGACGAAATCTTTCTCGGCTCGACCGCGATTTTGAACACGCTCCTCGGCATTCTCAATGAACGAATTTTTCGGCGGGGACATACGCGGATGAAATGCCCCTTGCGGGTCTGCGTTGGGGCTTCGAATGCTTTGCCGACCGATGAATCTTTGGCGGCGTTTGCGGATAGATTTTTAGTCAGACTGTTTGTCGAACCGATTGCCGATCCGATGCTGGAAAGTCTGCTCGAAGGCGGCTGGGATTTAGCCAAAAAAGATTTTTCGCACGCGGCAAAAATTGAAGATATTGATAAATTATCTCAACTTGTTTCGAGCGTTGATTTGACCAATATTCGCCCCAAAATTGCCCAGTCCGTCCGAATTCTGCGAGCCGCAGGAATAAATATTTCTGACCGCCGCGCCGTTAAAATGCAGCGTTTGATTGCCTCCGCCGCTATTTTGGACGGCAGAATTATCGCGCAATCAAATGATTTATGGACGTTGATTTATGCGGTTCCGACTCACGAGCAGCAATCTTTAGCCCGAGATTCTCTGCACGAACTTCTTGCCGAAACCGAAAATAAAACCCTTCCTTTTGCTGCCGAAGATGCTTCGCTCGGAGCGTTGGCGCGAGCGACCCGACTCGTCAATATCGCCAATGAGACCTTGCAAAACCGTCCGGCTGAAAATGCTGAGGCGTGGAAACTGAAAATCGAAGGCCTTGCCCGCGAGATTGATGCCGGATTTAATGCCGAAACGATGCCGCAAGAGTTGGCGGAAACGAGAGCCAAAGTGGTCGAAATTTTAGCAAAAGGCGAAGCAACGAATGACGCAGCTGCTTGAAATTAAATGGCAAAATCGTTTTGATTCGCTTGAGCCGAGAGCTTTGATCGTTTTTGACGAGGCGGCAACTCGTTTGAAAGAAAAACTCTGGTCGTTTGATGATGAAAGATTGTCGGGTTTGCAAGGCGTTTTTGCCGAAAATCTTTTGTTCATCGCGGGGACAAGCGAAAATCTGCCGTGGATAAATGGCGGAATTTATTTGGGAAAAGACGAAAACGCACCGTCAATATTTTTGCCGACCAATTTGCGCCCCAATTTGCCGATTGATTTGTTTGAAAAGAGTTTACTGCTGAAATTTACCGAACAAAAGCCGTTTGCCGTACTTAAAAATCAGATAATTCCGGTCGGGCAGCTGCGGGTAATTTCCCGAAAAGTTTTAATCGAATTTAAAATTAGTAAAAGAATTTAAATAAAATAATCCAATAAGATATTTTTGCATCCAATAGAAATGCGAAGTAAAAAAGAACATTATGAGAGGGATTTTGTCGGAAAGCAACTGAGTTATTATCTGAATTTGCCAGAAAAGCAGAGACGACACTTTTTGGCAATGGAATATTTACGATTAGGGGAGATTTGGAGCAAGTTCAAGAATTGATGAAGAAAACAGCAACTAAAACAGGTTTGAGAGTGGAAGTCAGACTAAACAAAAAACATTATCCACTCAAACAGCCATCGTTAGCCAAAGAGATTGACCAAAACAGGCTTTTAAGGCATCCAACAATGCCAAAATTGTCATATACGATTTTGCCTTAGTGGAGTATGTTATTTAAATTCTTTTACTTAAAAGTTAAAAATTCAAAAAGTCTTTGATTCAGTTTCAATTTTTAATTTTCAATTTCTGAATTTTAGAAAACCTTGCAAATAATTGATGACATGTGGTTTTCAGTAATTTTTAATTTTGCATTACTGCTTAGGAGAATCCGTTCAACTCATACATCGCATTTAAGCCAATCGTAATTGCCCTTTCAATCAGAACCTCATAATCAACCAGCGCGGCACTCGTTTGGGGATTGCTGATGATCGGACAGATGGTTCCCGCCGGATAGCCGAGCTGACCGCAAAGATGAAAAAGAAGACTCGATTCCATTTCCATATTGATGATCTTTTGCCCGTTGACCTCAATTTTTGCCAATTGATCTTTGATGTCCGAAATCGTGTTTCTCAGACCTTCGATAAATCTTGACGAAGCACCATAGAAACTCGGCGCTGAAACGGTGATCCCAACCCTAAATTCAACCTGCTCTTTTTTTGCCTGATTGATGAGGGCAAACATCACTTGGTCCGAGGCTTTCGAAGCATATGGAATTAATTTACCTCTGAACCTAAAACCGTCCGGGGCGGCTTTTTCCAAAACTTCCAAAGCGGCTTTTTCGATCTCTGTGACGAACTCGTCAACTGCCGGAAAATCGTAATAAAGTCCCGTACTGTCGAGGCCCAGAGCATACGACGAAATTCCAAAGATTCCGGGGGGAAGATCGGCTTGGACGCCGCCCGAGGTTCCGATCCGGATAATTTTCAAGGGTTCGATATTCGGTTGCCGCGTCGCCGTCTCAAAATCAAATTCATTGACGATAAAGGCTTCAACCAAAGCAATTTCGACATTGTCCGTCCCAATCCCGGTCCCGATCACTGAAACCGGCATCCCCTGGTAAGTACCTGTAATAGTTATATATTCCCGATTTGTAACTTTGAAAACAATCGAGTCAAACCTTTTGGAAACACGAACCGCACGGGCCGGATCGCCAACGATAAAGACATTTTTGGCAAGCTCTCCTGTGGCCAGGCCGAGATGATAGACCCGATTTTCGACGATTACGATCTCAGATTTTTTTGTCTCCATATTCACGCGCTTAAATTTATAAAAAAACTCGTTGCTGCGACTGCCGTTCCGTCAAAAAGAAATCTTAACTAAGCACCAATGCACAATTAATAACGGACAATGGACACTGAAGAAAACCCAAAAACGAAAGTTACTCAACTATTTGCAAACTTTTCTTGATTTTCAAAAGGTCGTCAAACTTTTGCTGACCTGCTTATATTACTTTCAAAAGCGTATCCAGCATCAAATCCGAGATTTTTTCTTCCACACTATTCATTCTGAGCCGGTCATTGAGATTCTTAAAGTCCACAAAATCAAGGTTTTGGTCTTGATTGAAGCACGAGAAGACAAAGACTTCTTCGCCCGTATGCGGATTGACATGACGTTGTAAGCATTGGGCGCAAACCTCTTTCATCATACATTGCATCGGACTATTAATTGAGCCGATAGCAATATGATTTTCTTTCAAAAATGGTTTCAGAGTGGTGTAACGGGATTCTTTGACCCCGTTCATCATTCGATCTGAGCCGATGGCGATTATGCGGTCAACATCAGAAAGTTTGACGGTTTGTGCGCCAAGTTTTCCCTCGGCGTAAGATACCATCGCCTGCACGATATTTCCTCTGAAGTGATAATCTTGCGGACGACTCGGGATGATGTCATCACCGGCATCCGTAGCCCAAATAATCTGGTCGGTGGCATTTTCGATCTCTTCACGCTTAAAAAGATCGGCGCTGTTTCGATACCCGGCAAAATATATTACTTGATTATTTTTTTCCCGGAGCGCTCTCGCGATCGAAAAGAGGACGGCATTTCCGAGTCCGCCGCCGGCCAGCAAAACAGTTTCATTCTCAGGGATTTCGGTCGGAGTCCCGGTCGGTCCCATCACCAGAACTTCTTCGCCTTCTTTCAAAAGCCCACAGAGACGCGATGACGTTCCCATCTCCAGAACGATCATTGAAAGCAACCCTTGTTCTTTGTCTGTCCAGGCGCCGGTGAGGGCTAATCCTTCCATCATCAGCTTTTTACCGCCAACGATGGGGGCGGTGGTTTCAAAGTTCTGGAGGCGATAAAATTGTCCCGGCTCAAACTTTCGGGCCTGAAGCGGGGCTTTGACGATAACATCAATAATGGTCGGGGTCAGACGTTCAACTCTGACGACCGTGGCCCGTATTTGCTGGTCTAAATTTGTTTCAAGCCGGTCAAAAATCTCATCTCTTTCCGTTTGTGAAAGCAAACCTTGACCTGCGACTTCATCGGCAAAAAGTTCGACCACTTTCGGATAACCGTTTTTGGCCGAAGCCATTGCTTTGACGACATTTCCGGCGTATTTCGGATGATTGTCTCCGTAATAGCTGATAAATTTTCCGTCCAGCTGATATGAGGTGAAAAATCCTGTTTCGCCTTTTTCCACCGCCGAAAGATGAAATTTTCCATCCCCGTTTGGGGTGACTTTGTGCGGCGCGAAAAACTGATTCCATTCGTCCAGTTTGAACGTTCCGGGGTTTTCTTTTTCATAAATGACGTTCGGGGCAGTTCCGGCCGCGACACAGACAGTTCTCGCGCCAAGCCGGACAAATTCACCTGAATTTGAGAATTTGCCGGTCTCGGCGTCATAATGCTGCCGCTCAAAAATCAGTTCTTTAACGGCTCCGAACTCGTCCGGGACGGCTTCACTCGGATTCATCAACTCAATAAAATTAATTCCTTCTTCGAGTGCTTTTTCGACTTCCTCATGATTCAGCCGATACGCCGGCGAGTCTTGCAGACGTTTGCGGTAACAAAGACTGACACCGCCCCAACTTCGCACCAGCGGCACAAAATTTGGCTCTTCATTGGCATTTTTGGCTCGTTCACGTTCAGCTCGAATTGCTTTTCCGTGTTCGATGAATTCGTTAAAAACAACTTTTTCTTCATCATCAAAACGATTGAGGACGGCTTCTTCGCCAACTTCAGCGACTAAAGTTTCAAAATTTTCCAAAGTTTTTTCGACCTGAACCGGATAATAAGCAAAAATCTCGGTGGACGTATCAACTCCGGTGAGTCCCCCGCCGATGACCAGAGCCGGCAATCGAACCTGCAAATTCGTCAGCGTATCTCGCTTAAAGGCTCCGGTTAATTGGAGAGCCATCAGAAAATCCGAGGCTTTACGAATGCCGCGAATGAGGTTGTTTTTCATCTTAACCACGGTTGGACGACCCGCGCCGGTGGCAATCGCAATATGATCAAAACCGAAATCCCAGGCGTCCTCAATGGTCAGAGTTCCGCCGAAACGGACGCCGCCAAAGGCGCGAAACCGCTTGCGCCGGGTCAGCATCAATTGCAGCATGGTCAGAAAATTCTTGTCCCAGCGAACCGTAATACCATATTCCGAGACGCCGCCGAAACCTGACAAAATCCGGTTGTCCAACTCAGTTTTGATGTCGTTGATGTCTTTGATCGGGCGCGGGGTTGATCTCCCCTGATGACCGGTCACCTTCTCTGAGAGCGTTTCGATTTTCAAACCGTCAATCCCGACCACGCCAAAGCCTTCGTTCAAAAGATATTGCGAAAGCGTATAGCCTGCCGGGCCCAATCCGACCACCAGCACATTCTTGCCATTATACGGTAAAGCAAACGGACGTTTGGCGTTGAGCGGATTCCACCGGGTCAGTAAAGTATAGATCTCAAAACCATAAGGTAAATCCAAAACATCTTTGAGCGCAGAGGTTTCCGCTTCTGGGATATTGACCGGCTCTTGTTTTTGGAAAATACAAGCCTTCATACAGTCATTGCAAATCCGGTGTCCGGTTCCCGCACACATCGGGTTGTCAATCGTCACCAGAGCCAACGCACCGATCGAATCGCCCTGACCTTTGAGCAAGTGCATTTCGGAAATTTTTTCGTCCAACGGACAACCTTCGAGTTTGATCCCCAACGGATTTCTTTTGACCGAACCGTCTTTTTCGTGCATTCCGGTTGAGCAGCTATCTTTGGAACGCTCGTGGCAAATCATACAGTAATCAATTTCTGCCAGACTTTCGCGCATCGTCGCGCCCTCATCGGTCAACTTAAAACCGTCACGCCGGCGCAGATGATTTTCGGTAAAATTCATTGCTTCGGTCAGTTTGTCGAGCGGACGGGTGATCTCAACCAGATGTTGATAATCAAGTGTTCGCGGCGTGTGAAAACTAATCCAGTCCTTGGTCTTTTTGAAAAATGAAACGGCTGACCAGGCCTCAATAATTTTTAGCGTGGCCTGCGTCTGGAGGAGTTCGCCAAATGCTTCGATTTCCATGGCGTAACCCGCAAACAGTTGGCCAAAGGTCGAATCTTTGAGTTTGTCGTAGGCGGTTTGAATTGCCTTCAAGGTAGTCTTGGCCGAATCGGTTAACTCTTGATTCTTCGTCAAAATTTCTTCGAGTTCAACTAAATTTGTCGTGATGGACGCCATTGCCAGTTCATCATCAAAACGCAGAGTATCGCTAAAAGCGGTGTTTCGCAGTTCACGAACTGCCCAATCTAATTCGTTATAGTTCAATTGGTTGACAGCTTCGGCATTAAATTTCTTAATGGCCCGCCGTTGAACAAAAAATTTATATTTCCAAATCGGATCATCTTGTTTGATCTCTGCCAGGAGCTCGCCGCGTTCGCGTTCAATCTGAAAAAGTTTCGCAATAAAGTCAGACAAATAGGGTGCCGCATCGGTCAAAATCTTAGAAGCAACTTTTTGTTCAAAGTTTTCGCCGCGAGCTTCGATATATTGCATCAGCGAATCGTGTAATTCAGCATTTTGGTTTTTTACTTCGGCGTAAAAAATCTCCGCTAATTCTTTTAATTTGGCTGGATGATAAAGATCGGAATAATTAAATCCCTCGATGCCGAGTTTGAAATCGTAATTAGAATCGCCTGTTTCTACTTGAATAGTGTTGGTCATAATTGCTTAGTCAAAAATATTTATAAAAGTGCAAAAGAGAAATATAACATTTCGATTTACTAAGAAACAAAGAGAAAGACTTTATAAAAGTTTAATTTTTTACTACAATAGGGCGGAAAGTTAATGTTTTTAATGTTTTGAAACAACAAATGTGTTATAAAAAAAGTTTGTTTCTAAAAAAGAGTATCTGAATTGAATGAGGTTTTAATGAGCAGTATTGAAAAAGACGAGCGGCTAACCCCTTTTCCGACCGCTAAAAATTTGCCGGTCAGTAATCCGCAGGACATCCCGACCAACTATGCGCCGATGTATGATGATGAAGCCTTTCACGAAGGTCGGACGTTACGCGATTATTTCCTGATAGTTTATAAACGTTTGCCGATTATCCTGGCGATGACCATTTTGATCACTTCCGTCGTGGCATTCTATATGTATCGTCTGCCGCCGATCTTTGAATCGCAAACCACAATGGTCATCGAAGTGCCAAAACCGAAGGTCGGATCCGAAAAAGTGTATATCAATTTCGGTTATGATGGAAACTATGTCAATACCCAGTTAAGACTACTCAAAACCCCCGAACTGATGCGCGAAGTCGTTTTGCGTTTGGGGCTATACAAAGATCCGAATTTGATGAATAGAGCCAACAAAGGCTTTGTTGAATCGCTCAAATCAATTTTCAGCCGGGAAAAAACTTCTGAATCCGGGGAGTCTTCGTTACCGGTGCTGACCCAAAACACAGACGGCACAAATGCGGTGGACATCAATACTCTGACCCCGGAAGAAAAAGCCCGGGTCGAAGCCTATACCGGAATGCTGCTCGGATCCCTCATCATTGAACAGATTCAAAATACCGATTTGGTTAATGTTAAATTAAACAGTCATAATCCCGATCTGATTCCGAAGGTAACTGATATGGTGGCCGAGGTTCACATTCAAAAAGATTCAGAACGCGCCACTAAAGGGCAAGACGACGCTTATAAGGATCTGGTAAAATCAATTGATGAACTGAAATCCAGTATCTCGCAAAACGAAGCGCAGTTGATGACAGAAATGCGAAATGCCAATCTACCGTTGACCGGCGAAAAGGGCGCGGATTTTAATGCTCTCAGATTAAACACCTTGAGTTCGCAATACTTAGATTCGATGAACACCCGGAGAAAACTTCAGGCTGAGTTTGAAGCCGCCACGGCCGCGATCAATAAAGGGCAACAATATACCTCCGGAGAGGGGGGCGGTTATTTCGATAAAGAGCGGGAAAACATTCTCAAACTGAGGGGGGATCTGGATAACCGGCTGGATGGTCTTGATAAACAAATTACGGATGCAGAATCAAAAGTAGATCAACTCCGGGTAACTAAAATGGATGAGCATCCGGAGGTCAGGGTCGCGCTGGCATTGGTTAAAAAACTAAAGGACGATCGAAAAAAAGCTGAAACAGATGGCGATAACAAGATCAAAACCGCTGAGGTTAAGCAGAAAAAAACTGCCAGCAGCGAGACACTGACTAATTTTCAATCTAAACTAACCGCCGCTATTCGGAGCGAAAACGATCTCAAACGCGCCTATGAGCAAGCCCGATCCGTCTCAAACCTGGCCGGGACGGCTTCGACCAGACTCGTGACTTTGAACAGCGAGATTGATACCGAACGAAATTTGCTCAACCAGTATGTCCAAACTCAAAAGACGATGGAACTGGCCATCAGCGGCAGCCGCCCGGATAATATTTTGGTTTCCAGCAAAGCGATGAAACCCGATTCGCCAATCGGACCGCAACGCAACCGCAACATCTTCGTGGCTTTTTTCCTTTCCTTCGGGATTGGGATTGGCTTGGCGTTCCTGCTTGATTATTTAGATGATTCGATCAAAACTTCGGATGATATTGGCAGAAATCTTGGCTTACCGACATTGGCTCTGATTCCGCACGAAAGTATTCTCGGCAAGAAAAAACGCAAAGGGCTGGCGGGTGAAGCTACCAATAAGTCGCCGTCTTCGACGGCATTGATCACCCTCGAGGACAGTCGCTCCGCGATGGCTGAGGCGTATCGTCATTTACGCACCTCGTTGCTCTTTTCTTCGGCCGGGAAACCTCCGCAGGTCGTCCTGGTGACATCTTCGCAACCTTCAGAAGGAAAGACCACGACTGCCATCAATACAGCTATTGCTCTGGCTCAATCAGGAGCAGATGTCGTAATTATTGATTGTGACCTTCGTCGTCCGCGTCTCCATCAGCATTTTGCGATGGATAACAATTCCGGTTTGACCAACTATCTTTCGGGTGATAAAAACACTGCAACTTTTATCAAACCATATCCGGCTTATCCAAAATTAAGTGTCATCACCAGCGGGCCGATTCCGCCTAATCCGGCTGAACTTCTCAGCTCGGCAGAGATGCAGGAACTGATACGCAATTTGCGGGGCAAATATAATCATATCGTGATTGATTCACCGCCTGCCATTTCGTTTGCAGATGCGGCGATTCTTTCAACCATCGTTGACGGGGTGATCTTAGTGGCTATGTCCGGAAAGAGTTCGATTCAGCTCATCAAACGCTTCAAGCAACGGCTTAACACCATCGGCACCAGAATTTATGGGGTAGTGCTGAACGGCATCAGGCCGGATTCGTATGAATACGGTTACTACGGTTATGGGTACGATTATGGCTACGATGACCATGAAGATGAATCAACTCCGAGAATGGACGACGATTACGAGACCATCATCAAGAAATAGCCGGGAACTTAAAAGAAAAAGGGAGTGATCATCCGATCATTTCCCTAAATTCTTCTTCACTCAAAACTTTCACGCCGAGCGCGTCAGCCTTGGTTAATTTTGATCCGGCATCACTTCCGGCAACCACAAAATTCGTGTTTTTGCTGACTGAACTGGAAACTTTTCCGCCACGATCTTCGATAAATTTGGCGGCTTCATCGCGGGTCAAGTTTTCGAGTTTGCCGGTCAAAACAAAAGTTTTGTTGACAAAGTTTTCGTCCAAAATAGCGGTCGAAGATTCTTCGATCTCAAGTTTCACCCCGTAGTTTCGCAATCTTTCAACCAGCTCAATGTTTTTCTCATCCCGAAACCACTGAGAGACGCTTTCGGCAACCGATAAACCGATGTCGGGAATGTCATCAAGTTGTTCAACCGTGGCATTGGCAAGGTTTTCGATGGTGTGAAATTGTCGGGCAATTCGTTTGGCGTAGCCATCGCCAACGTGCCGAATGTCTAAGCCGAACAATAATCTTTGCAAACCTCGTGTTTTTGAAATTTCGATTTGTTCGATAACCTTAGCCGCGCTTTTTTCGCCCATTCGCTCAAAATTTGTCAGCGTTTCGGTTTCTAAAGCATACAAATCAGCCACGTCTTTAACCAACTTTTTATCAACCAGCGTTTCGATTAAAACATCGCCTAAACCTTCAATGTCCATGGCCTTGCGGGCAGCAAAATACGACAACCGGCCTTTGATTTTGGCCGGGCAATCGGGATTGGTGCAACGGGTCACGGCTTCGCCGGCGGGGCGAAAAACATCCCACTTACAAACCGGACAGTTTTTCGGGAATTCGTAATCGGTTTCGTGGCCTGTTCGTCTGGATTCGACTGCTTGCAAGACTTGCGGAATGATTTCACCTGACTTTTCAATTGCCACATAATCGCCGATTTTCAAACCGAGTCGTTTAATTTCGTCCTCATTATGCAAAGATGCCCGGGAGACGGTGGTGCCTGCTAACAAAACGGGTTCAAGTTCGGCGACCGGGGTCAGTGCGCCGGTGCGCCCGACTTGAATCGTAATTCCATTGAGCTTTGTGATTGTTTGTTTGGCCGCGTATTTGTAGGCAATCGCCCACCGCGGAGCTTTTGAGGTTGAGCCGAATTCTTCTTGCAGGGCAGTCGAATTGACCTTGACGACCACGCCGTCAATTTCGTAATCAAGCGCGTCGCGTTTAGCTTCTATTTCATTGATAAACGCGATCAATTCATCAAAATTTCGGCAAACTTTTCGATTTGGGTTGACGTTGAATCCGGCTTTTTTAAGCCAGACAAAGTTTTCTTCGTGAGTCGGAAATGGCTTTTGATTTGCCTGCCAGACATCATAGGGAAACATATCAAGCCGTCTGGATGCCACAATTTGTGAGTCCAGTTGGCGCAAAGTTCCGGAGGCAAAATTTCGCGGATTGGCATAAAGTTTTTCGCCCTGCATTTCGAGTTCGGCGTTAATTTTTTCAAAGACTGACCGTGCCATAAAAACCTCTCCGCGAACTTCGATTCTGTCAGGAAACTGGCCTTTTAACTTAAGCGGAATAGTCCGAATGGTGCGGACATTGTTAGTCACGTCATCACCGGTCTGTCCGTCTCCGCGAGTCGCTCCGACCTGCAAAACGCCGTTTTCGTAATGAAGCGAAACGCTCAATCCGTCAATCTTCAATTCGGCCACATATTCCAGATTCCGCCCATCCGCAAGTTTTTGACAACGCTCGTCAAAATCGCGTAAATCTTCCAGACTGTATGAGTTATCCAGCGACATCAGGGGCACAAGATGCTTAAAGCTGGAAAATCCTTCGGCTTTTCCGCCAACTCTCTGGGTCGGGGAATCGGCCGTCACCAGTTCGGGATGTGCGGCTTCGAGCTGTTTTAATTTTTCGAGCAGTTTATCAAACTCAAAATCCGAGATTTCGGGCGCGGAATGTTGATAATAGAGTTCGTTGTGCCGATTGACCTCGGCCCGGAGAGTTTCGACTTCGGTTTCGATCGGGTTAGAGAAAAGCGGTAAATTTGTCATGGGAGAATTATCTACAAAGTGAGGGTATGGCGCAAGCCTTGTCTTTCGACCCGGTTAGTTTAAGAGGCTGGCTGAAAAATAATATCCGCGGTGTCCCCCGTGTGGGCGACTTTCAGGATTTTTCAGACAGCCTCCTCAGTAAATAGTTGAGTAAATTTGGTTTTTGGCTTTTCTACATTTTGCGTTTTTAATATTTAATTTTGCATTATTGTCTATTTACCACGCGGTTTGCAGATTGGCTGAAAACAGATTTTTCGGTGATTGAATTCCGTTATTAAAAGTCTTGCGGATGTAATTAAACTGAAGTTTGACATTATGTTCCGAGATGTAATAGTTAAGTCCGCCGACATAATCAATTTCCGTCACATTTGACGAATTTGTTTCCCGCCGCCGATCCGGATCAAACCCGTCAATTCTGAAAATCGCTTCGACTTTCGGCGTAATCTTGTATCCGAAATGTGTGTAGTAACCCAAACGATGTGTATCTCCGTCAATTCCGCCCATCACTTCGGTTTTGAACTTAAATTTACTGTTGAGATAGACGAGTTCGGCTCCTAGTCGGTCTCGTTTCGGATTAGTCAGACGGTCAGCATTACTCCAGGCCCCCGAGACTCCGAGCGAAAGTCCTTTGACAAAGGGCGGACGAACCACAAATCGTCCGATGACGGCTTTTTGCTGATTGGTATCGGCGATATTTTGAGTTTCGCCGGTCCCGTTAAAAACTCCGATTTGATAGTTGACGTTTTTTCCAATCAGACCCGAAAATTGAATACCGAAATCCCGAATATCACCAAGTCCGCCGCCGCGACTGCGGTCGCTCATAAACAACGCTCTTTCAACCGTATCAAGAGCCGATGAGCTTTGTAGTCCCTCTTGTGACAAGGGGATTTTATACTGCCCGATGTCAATGTTGACGTTTTTGATGTAATTGAGCGTAATAAATGCGTCCTGCAGAATACGGCTCGATTGATTCGGACTGACATCTGTGACGACCGGAATGCCGTTAATGAGTGTCGTGGTTTTATTGACGCTCAGTGCTTTGGCCGGGTCAATCATCAGCGTCCATTTTACTTTCGGCAAAATTTGTCCGGAAAATTTCATTTCGGCACGGCGAAAACGGAAAGAATTTTTGGTTCCGTCTCCGGCTGAATACCAGGCCTGAATGAGACCGTCAAACTTGATTTTGCCGAATCCGCTTTCGACATTATGGACTGGTTTCGGCGTCGGCGAAGGTTTGGCGACCGCGATCTGACCGGCAACCGGAGCGGCCGGAGCCGGACTCGAGGCTTTCGGGTCAATTTTGCTTTGCAGACTGTCAATTTGTTTTTGCTGACGTTCGATTATTTCGGCTTGTTTTTGTAAAGCGTCCTGCAACAACTTAAATCGTTTTTCCTGTTCATCCAGATTTTTCTGGAGTTGCTCAACTTTATCGTTCGTTGGTGGAGGCACTACTTTATCCTGTGCGGTGCCGACTGAAACAATAGAAAGCAAGACAACTAATATAAAAATATTTCTGATTCTTAACATATATTTTCCTCTGATTTTCGATTTTTTTTTGCGACTAAACCGACAATGTCTGAAACATAAGTCTTATGTCAGCGGTTAAAAAAGATCCATCTTAATTACAGTGATATTACATTGGTATTACATTAATGTTAATAACTTACGATTTTGTTAACATTTATTTAATCTGGGGCGGTAAAATGTAATATCGCAAAATATATGTCGGTTTTGGGGGGCTTGTATTGGCGTAGTTTTGATTTTTGGGTGCTGCCGTCTGATGAGAGGAAAGTCTTTGACCTCAGACGGCAGAGCCGTTAATTAAATCAATCCGTGTAAGCTCAGATTGACAGAATTTAGCTGGAATAAAAGCCGGTTGCCGAGAATACTGCGGCCGGTCCGCCGCTCATCCCGACAGGCGGAACAATTACCGAAACTTTTTCGCCATTGACGGTTAACTTTACTTTTCCGGCTGCGGATTCCAGTGAATCATCGTGAAAAGGCAGATTTAGAGATTGACGGTTAACTCGAATTAATTGACCAAGTTCCGAGAGTTCCAGAACAATTTCGTAACCTTCGATTTTGACCGTGACCCGAGCTGACTCCTGGTTTGCTTCTACCGCAATATCGCCAACTATGGTCGGGGCCAACTCAAAAGGGGTTCCGGCAAAAACATTGGCTCCGAAATAATCCCCAACCATTTTATCCATTGAAACAAAGGCCATCACTTTAGGCATTCCGGTTTCATCCGGTAAAAGAATCATTCCGGACGGGGCAGAACCAACCGGCGTGTGAACCATCCGGGCAAAATGCACGATAATATTCGGCATCGGTATATTTTCATTTGACAGCGCGACCAAATCCACACCGCCTTCCCAACTCATCCATTTTGTAACTGACATCATAATTTCTCCGTTTGAAAAAGTCTTGAGTTTCTTATCTCTCATTAGTAATCGCCGAAAATTCAAGCGAAAGAGGTCAAATTATTTTCCGGCCTGACAGGCGTTCCGAAATGTAAGCAGAGTATCGGACTAACCGGGTTTTTGTTTTGAAGCATAAAACGGTTAAAATAAATGCGTGGCAACCTACCGGGATCTAAAACTTTCACATCGGATTTTTATGCAAAATTATCCGTTTTCGCATTACGCGATTACGGATAATCCGTCTGTCAAATTAGCTAAACCGTTGAGCCAATGCAAATTTGCACTGGTTACCTCGGCGGGTTTTCGCCATCAGGATGATCGGCCTTTTGAAAATTCAAACCGGCTCGGAGATGTTTCATTTCGGATTATTTTCAATAATTGCGAGGTTCAAACACTCATCGAAGATCATAAAAGTTCATCCTTCGATCATTCCGGCGTCGAAGCCGATAAGAATCTCGCGTTACCGATTGATAGATTTCGTGAATTGGTTGAACAGAAAATAATCGGCTCGCTTGGGGAGCGCAGTTTTTC
>JANOEF010000511.1:0-6330 GCA_031413075.1 Acidobacteriota bacterium
TGACAGCCATTTACAAATAAGGGTTGTGGAAACTTTGGCTGATGCAGGTTATGAAGAGGTTTCCGGCAAATGGCTATACGTTTTTTCGGGGGCGGGTGTTGATTTTGGTTACGATCCGCCGCCGCAGCCAAAGCAAAATAGAGAGGGTGTCACCGCGGATCACCAGCCCGGTTCGGCGTTCGATTTAGGTTTCCCCGGCGTTTTTCATCTTAAAGAGAAACCCGACAAGGTCGAATATGAAATATATGTTACAAGCGATAAGGCACCAAGCCCGGATTTGGTAAAGGCTGTTTCAGGCTTAACGGAAATTGGAAAAACGAAATTGATGTTCGGCAAGAATTGGTATTTCCTATCGGATTCGACAGTTTTAGAAAAAGCAAAGACCGAAAGCCGTCATAACAGAGTGGAGTATATTCCCCGAAATTTCAAGACCGTTTCAATTGATCTCGCTCCGAACGGACAAAACAGGCGCTTCTATTTTTTGCTGAGCCCAATCAAGCTCGGACCGAAAGCAATCAAATTTGCGATGGATAATCCAAACGGCTTGACACCGTTGTTAAAGGACAATGTCCATACCATTATAAACGATCCGAGTCATCCTCCGGCAGCATTTGATCCGAAGGCACTTAAGCAGAATTTGGGTCCCGTTCCTGCAGACATCAAGAAAAATCCGGTGCTGCTGATGGTTATAGATCCATACGCGTGGGCGGAAAATATCGCTAATCAAATTTTACCAAGGAATCTAAAAGAGTATAAAGACTGGTTTGATACAAAAAAGGATGAAACCACAGAAGCTTTAACGGCTAAGACCGGCTGGACGCTTGACCATTTAACCGTTGCATCACTTTTGAAATCCGTCCGCGACAGTCATCCAAAGGATTTAGACAAAGAATTGAAAGACCCTGATAAATTTAAGCTTGACCTTAATTTATGGGAAAAAGAGATAGATGACAGAAATGCCGCTATTCTAGCCAATATGCATCGCAGCATACTGCTGCTTATCTTATGGCTTGAGGGTCCGGCGCATAAAATTATCGAAACCGCGATTCTGCAAGATACCAATCTTGATAATCCGAAAGATGCAACCGATATAGCAATCGGCTTAATGCACTGGGGAATTTGTAGTGAACAAATGATTAGCCTTGCGCCGGGAATTGGCCATCTTAATCAGGTTTTTAACCAAAGCGGTACCGTCGTTTATGATTTATTACTTAAATATATAAAGGATTCAGACACAAATACACCTGCCTCTAATGTAAAAGTCGCACTAGAACGGAGCTGGCAGTTGTCAAATTCTGATGTATTGCTGTTATACGCCCTCCGCAACTTTGTTTCACCTCAGCCGCCGATTGTGGTTAAAGGCACACAAAAGGAATCTTTCGAGCAAAAGATAGAATATCTTAAAAAGAAGACGAGTATTCTGGTCAAATTCCTAAACGAGCATCAAATTATTCCAGGGGAGGTCCAAGCAATTCCGCTGCCTTCATTAGAGGATTCATCGACTTGGGGGCTGTCGAACGTATTACCCGTCATTGTATCTTCACTGGACATAATAGACAAAGGTGTCAACCGCAAATTCATTGAAAAGCAGAAACGTATTGAAGAACTAATGAATAAATTTAAAGATCTGAAAGACGGAGCCTTTATGGATGCAGCTAATCATGAAATCTACACCCAAAAATACAAGCGTGTTTTTTGGAAAGTTAAACCTGTCAGTTGGACATTTAAAGGCGCCGCGCTCGGTATCAGTGTTTATAACCTTTTCAATGTTTTTACGAAATCCCGTTATGACTACCAAACGAATAAAATGACGGGTTCAACAACGGAAAAGTTGAAAGAATTTTCCGGTTTTGTCTTAGCGGTGCAGGATACGTTCGTAGAAATAGGAGAAATAGCCAGGTATATTAAAGGAGATAAAACGTGGATGTCCCGGGCTTTTCCCTCATTAATAGATATGGAAAAAGGTGGATTGCTTAAATATGGTCCGGCACAATTCAAAGGTTTTTGGGATAAAGTGTTCGCCGGAGCGAACGCCGCAACATTTGCGGCCTTTTCGGTAATTTCCGGCGTAACCACCATGATTTCAATGGAGGAAAGCAGACAAAAAGCCTATAATCGCGGCGATTACTTGGCAGCTGATTATTATACTTTAGGGAAGGTCGGCGGAGTAATGACGATTGCGGGCGGAGTCATGGTGGGAGTGTCCGTGGGAGCGTCTTTGGTATCGGCAGGCGTATCAGCTTCGCTGACCGGCATCGGTGCTACCATCGGGGTATTTTTGATTCTTATTGGCGCAATTGTCGCATTGGTTGCATCAATTGTCGGAAGCCGTAAATCAAGTGACGATTATCAAGTTTTCGCGCGCAAATGTTTTCTCGGCAAAGAAGGAAATATGAACCCTCGCTTCGGAGGCGAGCCGGAGGATTGGTCACACGCACCCGAAATCGGAGAGTGGACAATCCACCAACAAAAAAGAGCAATACTTAATTTACTGGGCAGATTTATACTTAAAACCAGTTTACATCCTGATTATGATTTTGATTTTCGTAAAGGCATTTTTAAAGGACCTATTTATTTTGACATTACTCCCGGACTAATGTTGCCGGGAACCACGGTCGAGATAGAACTCTATTATAGAAAGATCAACTTTGAAAAGAGCACCCAGAAAACTTCTGCCATTGTAGAATGGAACGGTCCGCGAACCCATCCAACGCAGAAACATTATAAGCCTCTGAAATTTACCAAAGGCGGTCTTTTTGACGCTGAGAATACGACAGTCAAATTCGGTTTCGATAAAGATACGATGACCTGGATTAATATCTTGGTAAAAGACGTGACTTTTGAGCATAAACAGTTTGCGGAATTGCTAACTGACGTGACTATTCGGTATCCCCGCTCCGAAAATGTTATTCGAACTCGTAAACTCGTTTTGAAACTTTTTGATAACTCCAGTTCACAAAGCGGTATTAAAACCTTAGCGGTTGACAAAGACGAAGAAACCAGCAGGCTTTTTGAATAAATGGTGATGATGCGTTTGAAGCCGGTTTTTTGGAGTTCATTAAACCGGATTCAGAGGACTGAAAATAATAATGAAATGTTTTTTCCGAATTCGCTTATCAAGTTGGAGGAGATAAGCCTTGGTTAAACGATTCCGGCGAATTTAGCCAATTTTGAAAATGAAAAAAACGAAAATGAAAATAAAAAAAGAAACAGTTAATTTTATTCGATGGGTAGTGATAGGTTTAATTATTTTTGGTTTAACAAATTTTACCCTCGCGCAAGGTCTGGGTCCCAAAGAAAGTCAAGAAAGCGCCCCGGCCAACCATAAAATTCAATCCGTGACGGTCGAAGGTGTCACCATTCAAATTCCGATGAGTTGGGTCAGATCCTCAAAACATCGGTGGGACGGGAAAGACGGTTTGATTCTCCATTTTTTGGTCACTACCTCCAACACGAAAGAGATTGGAGGCCTCTATCTTTCTTCTCAAATCGAACAAGAAACTCAAGATTATTATGAAGATAAAAAAGGTGGCTGGCTCGATGTTCGTTATTTGGAAATTGATTCGATTAAAGGCGTTCACTATCGAGATGTTGACGACTTTGAACAGCGAGCAACCATTTTTTGGAGTGCTCTGCGCGAATATAAGGGTCAGCCACAACTTGTTTCTATTGGTTTATCTTCTCTTGAGAAGACGTTCTCTCGAGATAAAACGTTGCTTTACCAAATCCTAAACTCGGTAAAATTTACGATAGATGAATATGACCAAAGAAATAGCCTGGCCAAAAAATATCTGGAAAGTGGCTCAATTCATCACCAAAACGGCAATTATCAGCAAGCTTTTGCAGATTTTACCGAGGGGATCAAAATCGCCCCCAATGATTATATTCTGCATAAACTTTTGACCGGGAGGTCCGCAACTTTATTTTCCAGCGAACGATATGATGAGGAAATTACCGACCGGACCAAAGTGATTAAACTTGGACTCAAAATTTACCGGGACCCTGACGATGTGCTTATGATTGTCGGTGACGATTACCAAAAACGAGCAATCACCTACTCTATCAAAGGGGATTATCAAAATGCATTGGCCGATTACACCAAAATATTTGAACTCACTGATTCGGCCCCAGATGGTTACTTTAAAAATTCTACCTTATTTTTGGCCTATTATACTCGCGCCGGTATTTATCAGGAATTAAAACAATACGATAAAGCCATTTCCGATTTTACGAAAATATTGGAGATGAAAAATCTCACTAAACTTAGACTGTCCTATATGTATTTTTTTCGGGGAATAGCTTATAGCAAAAATGGCCAATTTGAGAATGCGGTGGCTGATTTGACCAAATCAATTGATTTGGATTCAAAAGCAACAGAACCATATAAAGAAAGGGCCAAAGCCTATCGAAAAGTCGGCAAATTGGCGGAAGCCGAAGCCGATGAAGCAACGGCGAAAAGGTTGGAAAACCAATAAGGAGAAGGATATGAATTTTATTGGCAAGGAAATTATAGCTTGTTTGTCGTGTTTAGCTCCAAACAACTGGTCCATAGATTTTTGTGAAAATTGCGGCTCACCGATTGGAATGACTTCCACTCTCGACCCGCTCAAAACAATTCAAGCCGAAGGGTTTCTTTTACGAAAAGCAACCTCAGAAAGACCGAAATTTATCGTTCTGCTGGGCATTTGGCTGTTATTTCTGCCGTGGTTGGGAGGAACTTCTGCCATTGCCATAAATATGATGGTCAAGGGAAAAGGGGTTGCCGATTTTATCTTTTTTCTGATTTCCATCGCGCTCGCGTTGGTCGCGGTCAGGGTTTTGTTTCTCGTTACGCATAACTATTTGACCATGCCTGATTTGAAGCAAAACAAGAAGTTAAAAGGAGAAAAGAAAATGATAAATACTATTTTAATCTTTGGGAAAATAGGTATTTTTTTGGGAGCGGCGATACTGGTTGGTTCCTGGATGACGGATTTATTCGGAAGCAATCTTTTTTGGTCCGGTTTACTGATCTTATTCGTTTCTTTCGGGATAAAGATATTCCTTTCAAATTCAATACCTACGCCAAAAAGGTCTTTGAAAATTTGAGATGAGGTAGAAAATGAAACGGGTTTTTAGTAGATTTATGTTTGCAAAATATTTTAACTAAAAAGGAATCCCGTTTCAATGGACATCTTATCACTTATTGCTTGCTTTCATCCACTGGTGACAACAACAACAGCTTATTTTCAATACCTACGCCAAATTAGGGGGAAGAAGTAGCAGATTTGGCTTGATGAATACTGCCTAGTCCGCCAACCTCCTCCAGTAGTTCGTTAATTTTTATTGGTTCTGCTATTTTCAGAACCTTTTTTATTATCCAGCGGGCGTATTTTGCTGCTCGATATTGACTTTTCAAATCATTTATTCCAACACAACTTCCGTCCTTCTCGGCTAACAATTTGGCACTCACATTGACCATCAAAAATGATATATTGACCGCATTTTCGACTCCTCGTTCAGTCGTGTTCATAAAGTCTTCCAACCCGAAATGTTGTTTTGCGTCTCGAAAGTTGAATTCGATTTGAAATCTCAGCCCATAATATTTAACTATTTTTTCCCAACTCAAATTTACATCACTACTGAACAAAAGAGCGTGTCCGATTTTATTTTGCTTCTTATTTTTCTTTTCGATAATCACCACTTTCAATTCCATTCCAAACGACGGATGCCGAAAAACTCCCGCATAATAAGTGGTCACAATCTCCTTTTCCGACACTTCTTTTTGCCAATATTTTCTCGGTATCTCACCTAACTTGAGTCGCTCTCCCTTCTTTTTTCGCGCTCCTTTGCTTTTTTGTTCTCCTTCATATTTCTCAAACAAAACTGCATCTTTCCTTAATTTGCTAATCAACTCCAGGCAATTCTCGCGAGCCATCAAAACTGCTTGATTATGCCCGAAATGTCCGTCCATCGCAAAATATCTAACTTGCACAAAAACTCGCAATAACTTCAAAACTGATTGCAATAACTCGTGTATTCGCAATAGTTCGCTTGATAACTCAAGTTTCATTTTGTCTTTGTTCAACGCTCCCTTGGGTCGCCCCTTCAAATTTGAGGGTTTCTTTGTTTGACTCCTTTGCTTCTTTTTCAACGGCTTCTTTTTCGGCTTTGGTGTCTCCTCTTTTTCCCGCACCGTTTGTTTGACTCCCAACGGATAAGACTTACGCGCCGTCACATCTATCAAAGAAATTGCAAAAAACTCAATCCCTTTGACCACTATCCCCAAAACTCCTGAGAAAAACCGGTTTATCCCAAACGTGTTCTTTCCCGACTTGGTAATGGTCGTCG
>JANOEF010000512.1:0-5261 GCA_031413075.1 Acidobacteriota bacterium
TCTTAAATCGTATAATCTTTCACGCGGCTATGAAGATTCTTCCTTCTAAAGTTCGAATCTGGTAATAGAGTTTTCAGTTTCCGCAAAAGTTTGGCTATGGCGGTGCTTCCTTCTAAAATTTTCAAAACTTAGCGTCGCCAATCTCCAAACTTCTCCAAGTTTATGAATAACGTGATTTACCTTCGCCGTCGGGGGAAAGTTTGGGTCGAAAAAAGCAACGCAGAATTACCGATAAACTACGTTTCGGCGATGTTGAAAAATATCGAAAGTCTCGGCTATGCGTTTTCGGCAGAACTTATTGACAGACTGCAAACTCTATCAATCGAAGAAGTTACAAGCTTTTATAACGAATTAGTTGAAGGCTTAAAACAACTCGTTGGCGCACATCGAATCTTTAATCCGTTCTACCCCAACTTTCCTCAACAAGTAATGGAAATGGCGGAATCGCGCCTTTATATCAATGCGCTGATTCATTATTTGACCAATCGTTTGCCCAATTATGTCAAAGAACCACGCCTGATTTTGCAAGATAAAGTCGAACTGAAAATTATCGAACTTGGCACCAGAGAAGAATTTGAGCAGATCTTTACCCACATTGTTGCGTCAAATACTTCGATTTCGGAGCAGGATAAAACTGATATTTGCTGGTATATCAATAACTACCGGGAAAATATTTTTCCCCTCATTCCCGCTGAAATTCCAAACAAAGAAAATCTCGCATATCTTGGCGCAGAGATGATTTTTGTTGATGGCGCGACCGAGTTTTTGCGAAAGCATATCAAAACCGCAACTGATGTTTTGCGTCTCGCCTGTGCGATATGCGGGGGCGATGTTTCGTTGGCGGCGGTCACTAAATTTGTCAAAATCTCGCGCCAAGAACGCAAATTTTTGCTCGAACTTTTGGAAAATTGCGGCAATCGAGTCGAAGATATGATGCGCTGGAAAAAGCGCTGGATTCGGCTCGGCGAAAGATTGCACGTTGGCGAATTTAAAATGAAGTTTCCGTGCTCGTTTGAAGCGTTTGATATTTTGCATAACAACAAGCCTTTTCAAACATTTAACGGCAAAATTGAAAGCGGATTATTGACCAAAAATTCAGTGCAGGTGGTTGAATTATTAAAGCCTCGTGCCGGAGATTTCGCTCGCCGTTTAGACCATCTTTTGCGCTTGAGCGAACGGGATGCGCCATTGGTTTTAGAAACTTTTGCCGGCATTGCACCCCAAGTTTCTACCCCTGTTTTGCTCCAGGTAATGACGCATTTTCAGTATCGAAATTCGCCAAAACAGTTGCGAGTTTTCTTTCCCAAAGGCGAAGTTGCCAAAGTTCAAGGCATCGAAAATAAATTACCACCATTTTCTTTTGCGATTCCAAAGGCGGTCACAGCAATTTGCGAAGAAACGCTAACTGCCAGATTTGCAGCACTTCTGCCGCTTGGGAAATGTTATTTGGATGAAAACCTGAAAAATTATCTCGTCCCGTTTTCGCAACGCTCTGCCAGTAAAGCCTTAAAAACCATCGTGCGCGGAAGCAAAATCCCTTTGCTTAATACCAAAGTTTTGCGCTTTTTTATCTGGTGGAAAAATGGCAAATATCGCACCGATATTGATTTGTCAGCAGCTATGTTTGATGCAAATTACAACTATCTTGATGTGCTTTCGTATTACAATTTGAAAGGTTTCGGCGGTTGTCACAGCGGCGATATTGTGGACGCTCCCGACGGCGCGGCGGAGTTCATAGATGTTGAAATTGCTAAACTTATCGAAAATAAAGTACGGTTTGTGGTGATGTCAATCAACTCTTACACGGCGCAACCTTTTTGCGATTTGCCTGAATGTTTTGCAGGTTGGATGGCGCGGACTCACGCAGATTCAGGCGAAATTTTTGAGCCGAAAACGGTGCAAAATAAAATTGATGTCGCTTCCGATACCAAAATTTGTTTGCCGTTGATTATTGATTTAAGAAATGAACAAGTTATTTGGACGGATATTGGATTAAAAAAACATCCGTTGTGGAACAATGTTGCCAATAATCTTTCGGGCACTTCGCTGATGCTCAGAGCAATGACAAGCCTAACTAAAACAACGCTTTACGAGCTTTTTGCCTTGCACATTAAAGCGCGTGGCGAATTAGTTTCAAACAAAAATCAAGCCGAAACTATTTTCTCGGTTGATGAGGGAATGACACCGTTTAATTTGGACATAATTACCAGCGAATTTATGGGATAATGCAAATAAAATTTACCGCAGACTTTTCATTGACAGATTTAAATAATATCAATTGGACAAAATCGGACGAAGTTTTAATCAAAAAATACTGGTCAGGCGAACCTGCGCCAATCGGACGGCATTTCAAAACAAAACTTTTGTGGTCGAACACTGCACTTTATGTTCGCTTTGAAGCCAATCAGGCGGAGCCTTTAATCATTTCGGATGCGCCCAACTTATCCGGTAAAACTAATGCTCTTTGGGAGCGCGACGTGTGCGAAATCTTCATTGCGCCAAACAAAGATGATTTTTGCAAATATTTTGAGTTTGAAGTCGCGCCGACCGGGGAATGGATAGATTTACAAGTTCACCAAATGCCCGATCGGCGCGAGACCGACTTTGACTATTTTTCGGGAATGCAAACATCGGCAAAGATTGAAGGTGGCAAAGTTTGGATGGCGATTAAAATTGGCTGGAACGCATTTGGCAAAACTCCCAACAGAGGTGAAAGTTGGAAGGGAAATATTCTGCGTTGTGTTGGAAGCGGAAAAGAGCGAGGATATTTGACCTGGCAACCAACTTTGACCGAAAACCCTAATTTTCACGTTCCCGAAAAATTCGGCGAGTTTGAATTTGTGAAGTAGATTCGTTCCTGCTTTTCACTTTTTGATTTTCACTTCGACTTTATCCTTAAACTCATCGGGCAAAACAACTTGCGGAATGTCTTCACCATTTTCGTTTTTGACCAATTCGACTTTCAGAACTTCCTTCTTGAGGCTCTCTAAAAGTGAATTCGCACCGGACACAATAACCGTCACATCCCTCGATCCGGTTTCAGTTTTGACCGTCAACGTAAAGGTTTTTTCCCCTCGTTTCTCACCGATTCTGAGGCTCACGTCAACCAGCGTGTCAATTAGTGTAACCTTTGGATTAACAACATTTAAGCCAATTCGGCGAGCAAAATAACTATCTTTCAGACCTTCGATATTAATCTTTTCAGTTGAGATCGAAGCTAAGGATTTAACAAAGCTTTCCGCCCCGCGAATTCGAACCTTGGCCGGGACGACAACCGTGTCATAGAGTTCAAATCCATCGGCTAAATTTCCTTCGGTTTCGACTTCGACGGGAACTTCACGCTCTTCAACCTTTTCTAATCTGATGGCGATTTTATTGGGCTGAATTTCGTCAAGTTTGATCCCACTGGGAAGTTCAAGCGAAACGGTTTCGGGGGTCAACTGCACGGTTTGGTCGCCCGATTTAACGTCGCTCAAATCAATCGAAACAATCAAATCCCGGGCATTCAGCCGGTCAACCGATCGTTTATCTCCGGTAACAACGATGTCAACTTCCTGAATCGGCGTGTTGGTCATCTCCATTTCGTTGGAAACGCGGGTATTGAGCGTCACGTTTTTCAAACGTAAAGTGGTCGGCGCACGAAGCCCTGAAATACCGAGCCAGAGGGCAAAAGTGATTCCGAGGGCGATCAGTTTTGTTCCCCAATCTTCCAAAAAGACACGCCGAAAAATGCGTCGCAGAAACATCTGACGCCGCTCTTTTTCGGTAAATCTTTCAGTTGAAAAGGAAAAAAGCATATTTTGATTTTGGATTTTGGATTTTGGATTTTGGATTTTGGATTGTTCCAATGAAATTAAAGACTCAAATTAGTCAAAACAATCAAAAACCTATTGCCAAAGACCACCTCTAAACGATTGAAATCTCCGATTCGGCTTCGGGCATCGTTTTAGTCGGTTTGCGTTTTTTCTCGATGACCGGAACTTCCATGGCGTTTAAGAGCAAAGTGCGAAGCTGATTTGTTTCCAGATTGCGTTTGATTTTTCCGCTTTCAACAAATGAAACCAGTCCGGTTTCCTCAGAAACGACAACTGAAATGGCATCCGTATCTTCGGTAATTCCGATGGCGGCACGATGCCGCGTTCCGAGTTCGCGCGAGATTCCCGGGTTTTTGGTCAGCGGCAAAAAGCATGAGGCCGCGGCAATTCGCTCCTGTTGAATGATAACCGCCCCATCGTGCAGCGGAGCCTCAGTGTTAAAAAGCGTGACCAATAAATCGTAGCTCATTTTAGCATCCAACGAGACGCCCGCATCAATAAAATTTCGTAACCCGACATTTCGCTCAATCACGATCAAAGCCCCGGTTTTTTCCGAAGCCAAAGTCGTCGTCGCCAAGACTATTTCATCATAAATTGTTTCGCCCAATTGACCGCGTTGACGGCGCAAAATCGGAAAGCGCAGGCGATTACCAAAGTAAATCAGGGCTTGACGAATCTCTGCTTGAAAAATAACGATGATGGCAATGCCAATATACGGTAAGGTGCCCTGGAGAACCGAAGCCAGAGTGATCAACTCCTGTGCGACTGCCAGCCAATACAAGAGTCCGAGTGCAATCATCCCGGCCGCCATCGGCAACGCCCGAGTTCCCCGCACGATTTTTAAGAGAACATAAACGATGATAAAAACCAACGTAAAGTCCAAAACATTTCGCACGGTATTGTATGCCGGAATGTATTCGCTTAATTGCATTATCCTAAAAATTGGATTTTTCTTGAGATTTCAGAAGTATAATAGCCACTACCGAATCTGAAATTTAAAGTGCCAGCTCCTTCTTAAAAGTTGCCAATTAAAAAGATTTAAGTCACTTAGCTACCCATCTGAGAGCAGTTTTGCCTAAATTTGCTTTAACTAAAAAATTGACAATAATTTGTCGTTGTAGAAAGAAGGCGAAGGGTGTGCCAAAAATCCGAAAGGTTCAAACAAAGCCCCAAATAATTATCGGTTAATTTTGGGAAAACCGCAAAAAAATTTTCCTAATTAATCGTCTGTCAGCAAAAGTAGCGGGTGAGGTTCAGATTTAGAGAGAAATGTTCAGATATTCGCTTTCAGTTTGTCACCCGCCGAATTCGATTGCGCCGTAGATAACCCACCAGATCCCCTCGTTCATCAATTACGCCGACGGCTCCTATTTCGTTATGTTTCATCAACTCGACAGCCTCCGATAACGGCGAGTCGCTATCCACAAAATAATCGGTAGTGACCGG
>JANOEF010000513.1:0-5380 GCA_031413075.1 Acidobacteriota bacterium
TGAGCAATGCCTCGCTCGGCTATGGTCTCGGCAACTGGTTTTTGTATAACGGCCAAAAGGATGAAGCAATGAAAATTTTTCGCCAAATCACCTCGGGCAATCAATGGTCGAGTTTTGGTTTCATCGCCTCCGAAGCGGAACTGAGCAGATAAGTTAAGTTAAGGCGATTGCTCCTTTTGTTCAAAGAGACCAACCAATTCTATAAACCGAGGCTCATCACGTAAATCCAGAAAAACAGGTTCGGTCAAAAATAGGACAAAATCAAAGTCCCGGCTTTGGTAAGATTTTTGTAATGACTGCAAGGCTTTTTCCTTTTCGCCGAGTCGGGCGTAATATTGGGCCAATTTGTAGTGATTCGGATTTTTTTCTAAATATTCAACCCTCGTTTGCCAAAATACACGAATTCCTCCGTTTTGATAATCCTTTTTTAGTTTTTCTAAATTAACAATCGGCAACGAAAAATCGCTTTTTAGTTGCTCAATCCTGAAGAATTCGGCGACCGCTTCGTCATTCATTCCATTGGCCATGTGGATTTCATAAAGATTGGAATGTGCATTGAGAAAATTTGCATCCATTTTGAGAGTTTTTTTGCATTGTTCGAGTGCATCATCATATTTCTGTAAAAAGTAGTATATTTGACATAAATCAGCATTGATGGCGAGCGAGTGGGGTTCTAATTCGACCGCGCGTTTCATTTCTGCCAACGCCGCCCCGCCTGATCTTTTGGCAATGAGATTAATCGCATACCATTGATGCGCAGTGGCGTAATTAGGACTTAATTCAATGGCGAGTCTCAAGGATTCTTTCGCATCCGACAATCTCCAGTCCCAAAACATCCGCATAAAACCAATTGTAGCGTGAGGTTGACCCAAAGTTGGGTCGAGCTTAAGTGCTTCATTGGCGTGATTTTCGGCGAATGTCTTTTTTACCGCATCAAAAGCATAAGCATCTGCCAGCGCAGCATGAGCAAGGGCAAAATTTGTATCATTTTTTATTGCACGTTCCAGATGAATAATGCTTTGATGCAATCCTTCGGCCGAACGCTGATGCCAGAGAGTTCGTCCTATGACATAATTTTCATAAGCCTCAAGGTTAGGAGAGCCGCGTTTTGCCAATTGCTGGCGTTCATTGTCAGTTAAACCACTCAAATCTACTTTACTCTTTGGCGATTGACTGAATGTCCAGACTAAAATACTCACCAATACAAAAATTGTTAGTATGGCCAAAATAGTTCTGGTGCGATGTTGCTGAAAAACTGAAGGCCGTAACGAAGCTTCATCTTTAGAAAAAACCGCTTGGCTGATATTTTTTTCGAGGACTAGAGTTTCTTCTTCAATAATTTCTTCAACGTTCGCGGTGAATTGATAGCCGCGTTTAGGCAGAGTTTTGATAAATTTCTGGTCATGAGAATTGTCGCCAAGTGCTTTTCGCAAGGTTGAAATGTTCCGATTGAGACTCCCTTCTTCAACGAAGGTATCAGCCCAGATTCTTTTCAGCAGATCGTCCTTCTCCATAATTTGCCCTTTATTTTCAAGGAGAATAAGCAAAATATCAAAGACTTTCGGGGTGAGTGGGACGAGCTTTTGTGCTTGCCAAAGTTGTCGTTCATTGGCATTTACCCGAAAAGAATCAAACTGATAAAAGCGTTGGGGCGATTTGTTCATAGAGTTTTTGCTCACTAATTCTTGTCTTTCGGGAATTTTCGGAAAATTTCGGCCTTTTAGAAGGGTTTTTGTTGCAAACTATTTTCCGTACTCACGTTCCCAGAACTAATAGTTACGGCTATTTTCGATGTGGTGAATTTTACCGCATTTAGTAAAAACGAAACAAGATAAATTTTAGGGAGAAAAAAACATGCAAATCAACTTAAGAAAATTTTTAGTAGTTTCAATGGTCACTTTTTTAACCGCTATTTTAACTAATTCGGTGCAGGCACAATGGACAATAATCGGAATACCTAAATTGGATAATCAGGGAAAAGAAACAGCCCGGAATGAACGACATACGAACGGTGCAATTCGAGCGATGACAAAGGTTTATTACCCTAATTCACGGGTCGTCAAAAGGGAAACTGTAGTAACGACATCAAAGGACGGGTCACAAAGTCGGATCGAAGAACACCGCGATGAACAAAATCGCGTAACTTTTCTGATGAATCAATTTTTTAATCGAGGAGTTGTGATGGTCAGAGGGGTTCAGCAATGGTGGAATTATCGAAATGCGTCTGACCGTTATGGAACGCAAAAAAACTTTCAATATAATCGCCAAACTAAAAGTTGGGTCAAATTTTAAGCCTGGAGGAACTGGCAATGAAACAAATCAGAAGACATAAACTTCAAACGCTGTTAGCGCTGATAATAACGCAATCATCTCTATTTTCGCTGCTTGCTTTACCGGAAGTGAAAGCTCAACCGCCAACCGATTATTACGGCGCAATCGCCTATTCGCCTTCCACCGGAAGATACGGCACGAGTTGGAATTTTACTTCGCAAGCAGAAGCCAATAGAGGGGCAATGAATATCTGTAATCGGAGCGATTGCCAAGTTCTGCTTCCGCTCGAAAACAGTTGCGGCGCATTATTACGCGCCCGAAACGGCGGCTACGTTTGGAGCGGCGGCCGAACTTTGTATGAGGCTAAATTATCGGCTTCAAATGAATGCACCCGTTTGCATAAGAGTTGTAAATTTGTTTGTTCATTATGTTCACGGGGAAATGAATCATAATAGGAGAGTTGAAAATGAAAATTTTTAGAAAAATATTTATTTCGAGTGGATTGATTTTAGTTTTTATGTTTGTGTTCGCAGGTTTTACACAGGCGCAATCGGCGGCGACAAAAAAAGCCGCAAGTAAAAATTGGAACTCTTTTTGGACGAAATTCAGCACGGCGGTCAAAAATAAAGACCGAAAGACCTTTATTGCACTGACCAGAAAAGGTTTCTTTGATGCGGGTGGCAGTACTATCGAAGAATGGATTGATAATGTGTCGTGGAGCAGACTGAGAAGTTCAGTTAATAAGGGAACAAAGGATTATAGTCCCGGTAGTAAAATAGTAATGCGAATTACAAAAAATAGAGACTTAATCTTTGAATATGGAAAAAACGGCTGGCGTTTTCTGGGAGAACTTGTTGCATAAGGAGAAAATAATGAAAAATCAAAAAATATCGGCTATCTTAAAAAATCAATTTCGCGCCGTGCCGCAACGGTCAATCATTTTTTTGTTTGCAGTAATTATCGGCTTAATTTTCGGAACAGCCGACAATGCCTTCGCGCAGTTTCCAAGCGAAATTTCGGTTAAGGTCGGTGAAATCAAAACCATCAAGGGGGAACAGGAAATCCTTGAGGAGAACGCTAAAGCCGAAGTCGGGAATCAGGTAATTGCCAGAGCCAGATTTGACAAAGATAAGAAGGAATTCCGAATTCAAGGCTTGAAGGAAGGAACAGTCCGCATCGTTTTCAGTGGAACTTATCGTGGCAGAGGTGCTGTGGGCGCATTGCAACCCACGCCATTCAGCGAAACGGTGACTGTGAGGATTCTACCGCAAACTGAAACCACAGCCCCTAATCCAACTAACACTACAAATCCTAATTCAACTAACGCCACAGACTCTGAATTTTTTCGGGTTCAAATCAATCGCCACGAAATCAAAAGTTTAAGTATTGCAACTCTTCTCAGACAAGAACCTGCCAAAAATATCGAAGGCTTGGAATTAACACCCGGTGACAACAATATTGCTCGCGGTGATTATGACATTGGACGGACAATTCGCATCACCGGAATGGGTAGTGGCAAGACGAGTTTGATTCTGATTGGCAAAATCATCAATAACAATGAAGAGCAATCTGTGAGGGGGATTATCGAAGTGACAGTTGCTGATGGCAGCAACCCGACTAACACTCCTCCTGACTCTTGGTTGGAAAGCAGGAAACAAGAACTTCAAGAGTTGAAAAAAGCCGCCGGGCAAGCCGGACCGGACGAACCAAAACTTGATGGCTCAATTCAAAATTTTGCAAGGTTCATCAGGCGCATTGAAGGGGAAATCCTGAGAGAAAGCAACACTCCGACTCCACGCCAACTACGCGAAGCATTGCTCAAAAATTTGCGTGATGAGGCAAACGGAGAATTAAAGCGATTGCGTGATGAGGTAGCCAGAATTGCGAAACAAATTCGTCCCATCAGTTGGTATTCTATCTTATCTGATTTGAATATGGTTCTCGGCGCAAAACCCGCACGGCGAACTTTTTACTGTCCGCCAAATCCGCAAAAAAGCTATGGTTCCGTTTGGGGAACTAAATCTTATCTCATCAATTCTGCGCTCTGTCCCGCAGCAGTTCATACCGGAGTCATCGATTTCGCGGGCGGCAACATTATAGTCGAATTTCACAACGGGCGCGATGGCGACAAATATCTCGGCAGTAAAGAAAACGGTGTCACCACTGACTCTTGGGATCGAAATTGGGGATATTTTGTTTTCAAAGGGGGAAAAGATGAGAATTTTTAAGAAGATTCAATTTTTGGGCGGGTTAAGTCTGATTCTGATGATTTTGTCGGTGGGATTTGCCTTCGGACAATCAAATCAAACCGCCGCCAATAAAAGTTGGAATGCTTTTTGGACGAAATTCAATACTGCTGTCGAAACCAAAAATCGCAAATCGCTGATTGCGCTGACTTCCAAAAGATTCTTCTCACCTAGCGGAGAGACAATCGGCGAATTACTCAACAATAATGACTGGCGATGGCTGAAAAATTCCGCGAAGTATGGAACAAAACCTCACATTTGCCGAATATTAATTTGTCGAATTACCCGAAACCCCAAAGCCAAAGTGGAATCGAGTTTGGTCTTTGTCTTTGAAAATAACCGGTGGGGTTTTATCGGACAACTTGGAGAATAAGGAGAAGATTATGTTGAAGAAATTATTTACAATACAAATGCTTTGTTTATCATTAGTTACAGGTGTTTTGAACGCTTCTGCAAATGACAAACAACTTGAAAAAACGCTAGGTTCATTAGGTTACAGAGTAACTTGGAAAATCTCTGCCGCCGCCGCGGATTGGGAACTCCGAGATTTTAAGATGCGAAGTAAGCAAATCTTTAACATCAAAAGCAAGCGAAAAGTGCCGGGTGAAAAAAATCTTTATTATCGCTTTACAATAAAAATTGAACAATATGCAACGGTGGAAGATGCCCAAAAACGTCTCGCCCATATCCAATCCACTCCGCCCGGAGCGAACAGCAAAATGATTGCCCCCGAATACGATTTACGCGAAGGTTTTCAGCGCGGAACAGAGGTTTATGTGATCATCTCTGATGTTTATACCTTTGTGGTTGATAAAAGTTTGAGCAAATTGCGGGAGAAGTTGAAGAATGTGATTACCAAAAAC